>CAZJJT010000425.1:0-4578 GCA_964546395.1 uncultured Fibrobacterota bacterium | reverse complement strand
CGCCGGCGTGGTGTTATCGACAATCTCCGAGTAGACCCCCAGCCGCCTGATACGATTGGCGATGAGGTGCGCGTACTGCCCACCGAAGTCGACTACTGCTATGGTATCCATTGGTGGGCGAAAATACATCGGCATGCACCCGCCCGCCTTGACCGCCACCGTCCCTCTCGCTATGTATATTATTCACCCAGCAAAGGAGGCCTTGGTGGCGGACAAATCCTCACGCAAGCCTGTCAGCAATTTCATGATCAAGCGCTCGCTGCAGACCGGTATTATCCTGCAGATACTCTTCATCATGATTCTCACCAGCATTCTCACGTCGGCAATCCTCGCCTGGTTCTACAATGCCAAGTCACAGGTGGGAAGTTTCTACTACATGAGCAACGACGTGATGCAGGACCTGGAGCTGACCAACGTGCTGGGGATCATTCTGCCCGCGCTGATAGTCGCACAGGCGGTCAGTCTCATGATCGCGTTCACCATCGGCCTCGTGTCGTCGCGCAAGGTCGCGGTGCCGATATATAAGATAGAGAAATGGGCCAGCCAGCTGCGCTCCGGCAATCTGAACACCCGCATGGTGTTCCGCGAGAAGGAGCAGCGCATGACCGAGGACCTCACCCGTGAGTGCAACGCGGTGGTGGACTACTACAAGGCGGTGTTCTCTGAGATTTCGGCCGCGACGGAGGGAATCGACGCCGACACGGCTAACGGGGCCTCGGTGCGCAAGCACACCGACGAGCTGAAGAAGTCACTCGCGAAGGTGCATTTCCAGTAGCGCAGATCAGCTGAACATCTCTTTGGCGCGCTCGAACACCGAGTGCGGTTTCTGCTCGACTTCGGCCAGCTTCTCGAACAGCTCGCGCTGGGCCTTGTTCAGCCTGTGCGGCGTGACCACATTGACCACTACCAGCTGATCGCCGTGCCGCGAGCCGCGCAGCTCCGGAAGCCCTTTCTCCCGCATCCTGAACACTTTGCCCGACTGCGTCCCTGCGGGAATTCTCAGCTTCACCTTGCCCTCGATTGCCGGGATCGTCTTCTCGACCCCCAGCGCGGCTTCCGCGAAGCTGATCTCCACTTCGCACACGACGTCGATCCCGTGGCGCTGAAACACCGGGTCCTTCTTCTCCTGGATCAGCACAATCAGGTCGCCCGCAGGCCCACCGTTCGGCCCTGCATCACCCTTGTCGGGCACCGAGAGGTAGTTGCCTTCGGCAACGCCGGCCGGAATATCCACCGACACGGTCGTTTCGGTCTGCTCGCGCCCGTCCCCTCCGCACTTCGGACAGGGGTCGTCGGCGTAGTGTCCCGTACCGTTGCAGCGTGGACACGCGCTCTCGAACATCTGCTGGCCGAAGAACGAGGGCACCACTTGACGCACACGGCCCGTGCCGGCGCACTGGATGCAGGTTGACTGACGGCCTGAGCGTGAGCCGGTGCCACTGCACGTGTTGCAGCGGTCTTTGCGCTTCACCTTCAGCGTTTTCTTGACCCCCGTCGCGACCTCGGCCATCGTGAGAGGAAGCCGTACCTGAAGGTCATCACCGGACACCGGGCCGCCGCGCCGTCCACGTCCGCGACCGCGTCCTCCCAGGAGGTCGGAGAAGAACGAATCGCCCCCGAAATCGTTCATGAACGCCCGGAGCGCGTCGGAGATGTCGAACCCGCCGAACCCGCCACCGTACCCGCCGCCGTACGCACCCGCGGCCTGGTCGAACGCCGCGTGGCCGAATTGGTCGTACCGGGCGCGCTTCTCCTTGTCCTTGAGAATCTCGTACGCCTCGGTGGCCTCGCGGAACTTCTCCTCGGCCTCCTTGTTGCCCGGGTTCTTGTCGGGGTGGTACTTGACCGCGAGTTTGCGGTACGCAGTCTTGATCTCGTCGTCCGACGAGCCCTTGCTCACCCCAAGTACTTCGTAGTAGTCGCGTTTGGCCATGGCGCCTAGTTGACCACCTCGAAGTCAGCGTCCACCGCCCCGTCCTTGCCCTTCTTGCCGCCTTCCTGCTGGTTTGCCTCGCCCTGCGGGGAACCACCAGCCCCGCCAGCCGCGCCCTGCGGCCCCTGCTCCTGGCCCCCCGACGCCGCACCCGATGCCTGTGCGTTCTTGTAGAGCGCCTCGGCCATGCTGTGCGAGGCTTTCAGGAGGTCCTCGGTCGCCTGCTTGATTGCAGCCGAGTCCTCACCCTTCATCTTCTCCTTGAGCGCCTCGAGCGCAGCGGTGATCTTTGCCTTGTCGTCAGCCGAAACCTTCTCCCCCACCTCGCCGAGCATCTTCTCGGTCTGCATCACCAGGTGGTCGGCCTGGTTGCGCACTTCCACCTTCTCTTTCTCGGCCTTGTCGTCGGCAGCGTGCTCTTCTGCGTCCCTCACCATCTTCTTGATCTCTTCCTCACTCAACCCGCTGGAGGACTGGATCCGTATCTGCTGCTCCTTGCCGGTGCCGAGGTCCTTGGCACTGACGTTGAGGATCCCATCCTTGTCGATATCGAACGACACTTCCACCTGGGGAACCCCCCGCGGCGCCGCGGGGATCCCGATCAGGTCGAACTTGCCGAGGAGACGGTTGTGCGCGGCCATCTCGCGCTCGCCCTGGTACACCATGATCGACACCGCGGTCTGGTTGTCGTCCGCAGTGGAGAACACCTGGCTCTTGCGTACAGGGATCGTGGTGTTCCGCTCGACAATCTTCGTCATCACCCCGCCCAGTGTCTCGATACCCAGCGACAACGGCGTCACGTCCAGCAGCAGCACATCCTTCACCGACTCATCACCGCCGATTATCGCGCCCTGAATCGCCGCGCCCAGCGCCACCACTTCATCGGGGTTGACACTCTTGTTGGGCGCCTTCTTGAAGAACTCCTCCACGCGCTTCTGCACCAGCGGGATACGTGTCGACCCGCCAACCAGGATCACTTCCTGGATCCCGTCCGTACTCAACCCGGCATCGGCCAGCGCCTTGCGGCATGGCTCGATTGAGCGTGTGACCAAATGCTCCACGAGCGATTCGAAGCGCGCGCGCGTAATCGACATCTCCAGGTGCCGGGGCCCCGAAGCGTCCGCGGTGATAAACGGCAGGTTGATCGAGGCCTCCATGACGTTCGACAGGTCGCACTTCGCCTTCTCGGCCGCTTCCTTGAGCCGCTGAAGAGCCATTCGGTCGTTGCGCAGGTCGATACCGTTGCTCTTCCGGAACTCCTCCGCAATGTAGTCGATCAGCACCTTGTCGAAGTCGTCGCCGCCCAGGTGTGTGTCGCCGTTGGTGGACTTCACCTCGAACACGCCGTCACCGATCTCGAGAATCGAGATGTCGAATGTGCCTCCGCCCAGGTCGTACACGGCAATCGTCTCGTTCTTCTTCTTGTCGAGGCCATAGGCCAGCGAGGCCGCAGTGGGCTCGTTGACAATCCGCTTGACATCGAGGCCTGCAATCCGGCCGGCGTCCTTGGTAGCCTGCCGCTGCGCGTCGTTGAAATAGGCCGGTACCGTGATCACCGCTTCCTTCACCGCGCTGCCCAGATAGTCCTCGGCAGCTTTCCTGAGGTACTGCAGAATCATGGCGGAGATCTCTGGCGGCGTGTACTCCTTGCCGCCGGCCTCCACTTTCACCGGGTCATCAGCGCCACCCGTCACCTTGTACGGCACGATTTTCTCTTCCGCCTGCACCTCCCCGTGCCGTCGTCCCATGAACCGCTTGATCGAATAGACCGTGTTCTCGGGGTTGGTAACCGCCTGGCGCTTGGCGATACCGCCCACCAGTCGATCGTCCCCCTTGGTAAACGCGACCATTGAAGGCGTTGTCCGCCCACCGTCCGGGTTGGTTATCACCACCGGCTTGCCACCCTCCATCACCGCCACACACGAGTTGGTCGTCCCCAGGTCGATCCCGATAATCTTGGCCATGACTGCCTCCTGTCTGCTATGCTTCACCGCGGTCGTCCTGCGACGACTGCGTTTCAGTTTCGGTTTCGGTTTTGGCGTCCCCCATCTTCGTCGGCTGCCCAACCGGCGCGCCGGCTGACACTATCACCCGCGCATGCTTGAGCACACTGCCCCTCAGCCGATAGCCGCGCTCGAGCACCTGCGCAATATGCCCCTCGGGCACCGACCCGTGCGCCATCTTCATCATCGCATCGTGCACCGCGGGGTCGAACTCCTCGCCCTCCACGGCATATGCAACAAGGCCGTGCTTGCCCAACACCTCGTCGAACCGCGTGAATATCAACCGCATGCCCTCGTACACCGCCCCGCCGTCTCCCCCGCCTGTACGCAGCGCGCGCTCGAAATTCTCACGCACTTCCACCAGGTCAAGCATCATCCGCGCATTGGCCGACTCGATCAACTGGTCACGCTCACGCGAGGTGCGCCGTCTGTAGTTGTCGAATTCGGCGAGCATGCGAAGGTAGCGGTCCTGGAGCGCATCCAGTTCGGCACGCACCGTGTCGATCTCCGACCCTTCCTTCTGCTGCTCGGAGCTCTCGGGCTCCACGCTCTGCTGCTTCGGCCCAGCCTGCTGCTCCTCGGCAACAGCCGTGTCCTCGTCCGTGTTCCTTGCCGTCGCCGTCTCCGACGTCGCGTGCTTCG
>CAZJJT010000424.1:0-4579 GCA_964546395.1 uncultured Fibrobacterota bacterium | reverse complement strand
TGCACCGACCCGCCGTATCAACATCCTCGACTCGCAGCCCGCAGAACTCCTTCGGCACACTGCGCCGCGACCTGCCTCCACATGGTGACATAGCCGACCCCCGCCTCCCGCGCCATGGCAGCAACCGACGGCAAGGTCGCCTGTTTGCCGGTGCGTGCCGCGGCAATACGAGCAACCAGGTAGTTCCGGGCAACTGCGGATGCCTGTCTGATAGGCACACTCCAGGAACAGAAGCAGCGACACCGCGCGGGTCCGGGGCAACGGCACTGCGCAGACCACCCTGCCCCCCCCCGGTACCCGGCTCTGCCACCAAACATATATTAATATTCTAATAGGAAACAACGGCCGCATTTTACAGAGCAGGCGCACCGGCCCAGTCCTATCCTTCTGTCTGGACAACCATTCCCAGACAGGAGAGGGCACAATGGGCCGAACCATTTCCTCTGTGACGCTTGCGATAGCTGTTGCCGCAACACTGCTCGGCGCGGCCACCGTGACGGTCGATCCCGCTACGCAGTACCAGACGGTCGAAGGGTTCGGCGGGTTCGGGCCGGCGAAGGTCTGGTGGGACGGTGCGCCCTACTACACCCAGGACTGGGTCAACCAGGTGGTCAACGATCTCGGCGCCACCATGATTCGCACCACGGTGTCGGCTTCGTTCGAGTACACCAACGACAACAGCGACCCGAACGTGATGAACCGCGCGGCGTGCAACATCTCCAGCCGCGTGCCCAACGACGCCGAGACGCATCTGGGTGCACACTTCCCGTTTTACCGGGCGATGAAAGCCGCGTATGAGAACAACGGCGAAGTGTTCCGGCTGATCGCCTCGGTGTGGACCCCGCCGGCATGGATGAAGACGAACAACGATATCCGCAACGGCGGCAACCTTCGCACCGACATGTACGCCGAATACGCCGAGCGCTGCCTGGAGTACTGCCGGGTGCTGCGCGACTCGGCCGGCGTAGAGCTGTACGGTTTCAGTATTCAGAATGAGCCGGCGTTTGTTGAGCCGTACGAGTCGTGCGTGTACACGGCGCAGACCTACCGTGACGTGGTGAAAGTGGTGGGGCCGCGGGTGCATGCCGAATTCCCGGATGTGAAGTTTTTCGGGGCCGAGCACATGCTGGCGAGTTGGGGGGTGTTCGAGGGTGTGCTGAACCAGGACGCCGCGGCGCGCGAGCAGATGGGGGCGTATGCGGTGCACGGGTACACCGACGGAGTGACGCCGCAGCCGAGTTCCACCGCGGCCAACCTCTGGAACCGTGCGTGGAACAACACCCGCACTACCGGCAAGGGCCTGTGGATGACCGAGACTTCGGGGTACTCTGCTGACTGGGGCGGTGCGTTCCAGAACGCGGAGTCGATCTACGCGGGCCTGAAATACGGCCACATTGCCGCGTGGGTGCTGTGGTACACCTGCGACAACATGTACTCGGGCAACTCGCCCGACAAGCGTTACTATATCCACAAGCAATTTGCCCGCTACGTGCGGCCGGGGGCGAAGGGGATCGGCTGCACCTCGGACGACTCCCTGGTGCTGGCCGTCGCGTTCCATCACACCGGCGACGCCGAACTGAGCATGGTGCTGCTCAACGCGGCCTCGTCGCAGAAGACGGTCAGTGTCGCCGGCCCGAATGTCCCCGCACAGCTTGCCGCCTGGCGCAGCTCCAGCAGCGAGAACTGTGTCAGTCTCGGCTCCCAGTCGTCTTCGTCATTCACGCTTCCCGCCCGCAGCATCACGACACTCGTGGCGTCCGACTACGCAACGTCGGTGCAGCCGCGCTTCGCGTCCTCCCCTGGACAAAGGAAGGCCACGACGGCCATGCGGGGCGCGGTTGCTGCCGGGGGGCTGTACGGAGTGGACGGCAGGCGAGCGGGGGGCGGTGGAGCGGTCCCGGCGGGAGTGTACGTGAGGGCGGGGGCGATGGTAGTGAGGCGGTAGGCAGGCAGCAGCCGGGACAGAGGAGACAGTACATAGGACACAGGAGACAGCCCGTACGCTGTGCCCTACGTACTGTGTTCTACGTTCCTCCCGTCTCGAACGCCAGGTCCACGAAGTCCTCCACCGGTTCAAACCCCACCTTCCGGTACACGTGGTTCGACACCGGGTTGTCCAGGTCGGTGAACAGCATCACGAACTCCTTGCTGTCAGCCAGCACCAACCGGCACAGTTCGGCCACGCACGAGGTGGCATAGCCGCGGCCCCGGCACTCGGGCGGCGTGTACACCATCCCGACCGCTTCACCTCGCGGACTCGGGCGCACCCGTGCAGCAGCCGACACCGGTCTGCCGTTGTCCCATACGTAGGCCCTGCCCGATTCGACCACGCGACGTGCTGTGGCCTCCGCGTTGTGGTTCTCCTCAGCGTGTTTCACCGCGACGTTGAACTCACTCACCCACCCGGCCAGCAGCTCAACATCGCTGTCCACTGCCCGTCGCAGCCTGCCGGGAGCCGGCACGCACGGGTTCACCTTCCGCAGTTCGTGTGTCCGCATGCTCATCTTCACCGTGCTGCCGTGCCCTGTCTCTCTCTGCCACGCAGCGGCAAACGCATGCGCCGCATCAACCGGACCCATGACGCCCGGCGGGGCGGCGCCGGTGCGGCATAGATGCGCGGCGAGTGAATCAGCCGCGCGTTCCGCCTCCTTTCCCACGGGAGCAACCATGAGGTTGTGAGGTGGGGTCATCAGTGCCGCCAGCTCCAGCACGTCCGTGGCAAATACCGTGGCGAACAGCGGCGCCTCCGGCCCGTAGTTCCTCCCGCCGGCAACACTGTCAGCCACACCGAGGACCACGTTGTTGACGCACTCCCGCTCGAGCAGTTTCTCCCTGGATTCTGCCAGGAAGTCCCTGGCTGTCTTGTGAACAGTGACTGTATGAGTCATTCTCGGTTCCTTTCGTTCCCCTGCTTCATCCCCTGTCAATTACCACTCCTGTCTTCTCGAGTTCGCGTGCCACTTCGGCGCGCGCCTCGTCCACCCGCATGCCTTCAAACGCACCGGCCAGCCCGTTCATCCGTCCGTCTGTGTTCACCGCGATACGTGGCCGGAGCCCCGTCGCGTGCCACAGCGCGACATCCTGCAGACTGCCGAACGTACACAGCGCCGTCAGCCCGTTGTCGCGAGTCTGGTCCACGCCCCGCACGGGCCACACCGGCACCGTGTGTCCGAACAACGGTACGTTCACACGCGCGCCCAGGAGGGGGATGTGGCGCTCGTCACGGGGGTGGACACAGACTGCCACACACGCGGCAAGCAGCTCGGGCCGCGTGATGCTCAGTACGAGTTCTCTGCGTTCGACCATGCCGAACGAGACCGCGAGCCGCTCGGCGCGACCGTTCGCGCATTCATGGATATCGATGACCATACGGCACCTCCCACGCCGGACACACAAAGAAAAAGGCCCGCTCCGAGGGGAGCAGGCCTTTGCGTTGTTCTGATCGCTGTGTTCAGCTACCCGATACGCCTGCTCCCGGCGGAATGCACACACGGCACCTGGCGCGCAATGCGCTTGGCGTCGTGGCGTTCGTTATGCCTGGTTTCTGAAAGCATCTGGCGCATCATACCTGTCTCCGCCCGGGAACGAGTCATCCGGACGGCGGGTAATATAGCGAAACAGGTGCGACTTGTCAACGGGCAAAAGAAGAAATCAAGGAGTCAGCAGTCAGGGAGACAGCACGCCCCTTCTTCTGCTCACCCCCTGCCCCCTTGACTACTGACCCCCTGACTACTGACCCCCTGACCCCCTGGCTACTGCCCCCTGACTACTGCCCCCTTGACTACTGACCCCCTGATCCCCCATGGTATACTCCCACCCAGACACCAGGCACTTCCCCCGAAAGGCCCCACGATGATCAACGAAACTATCAGCCGCATCCAGCACACCCTCGAAAACTCCCCCAACCTTCAGGCCGACACCCGGCAAGAGCTGCTTGCCCAGCTTGCCACGCTCAAGGGAGAGATCGATCTGCTCGATGAGAGCCACACCGACAAGGCCAGAAGCATCACCGGTTTTGTCGAAGTCTCGGCGCACGAAGCGACCCGGCCCGAACGTGACGAGCACCTCATGTCGCTGAGTCTCGACGGTCTCTCGGCCACGGTCCGCGATTTCGAGGCCACGCACCCGCGGCTCAGCGATGCGGTCAATACGATTCGGCAGCTGCTGGCCAACATCGGCGTCGGATAGGTTGAGGGAAGGTGTTCGATTGGTGATTGGGCAGGGCCCATCAATCATCAATCTCCAATCCCCCGATGCAGGTGGGGGGGACCGCGGTGGTTCAGCGTTCAGCATTCCAGGGCAATGTCTCCCGGGCAGCAATGCCCTATATTGACGTGGCACAGTGTGCTGCTCACCGTCTCACTATCCCGTCATTCCACCACCCCGATATCCCGACACTCCAGCATTCCACATATTCTCACCCGACAAGGACCTTCCATGAACAGCAAACTCCTCGCCGAATTCCGCTCGCCTCCTTCACTCTACCGCGGCAAACCGTTCTGGGCCTGGAACGGGAAACTGGAGCCCGAAGAGCTTCGGCGCCAGGTCCGTATCCTCAAGCGCATGGGCCTCGGCGGAT
>CAZJJT010000423.1:0-4581 GCA_964546395.1 uncultured Fibrobacterota bacterium | reverse complement strand
TTATCTCACCCGTCACCGAGTCGAGCAGCACGTACTCGCTGTCGTCCAACTCCGGGTAGAGTGTAACGATCTCCTCATCCGAGCGGTGCCCGTCACCGTAGACGCCGCTCAAGCTGAACTCCACCGGCCCCTTCTTCGTGCCAAACCCGAACCAGGTCCGGTTGTGCCCGCAGGTTACCTGCAGCCCGTCGTCACCGGACTTGCCCAGCACCCCCACCGAGCGGCTTCCCGCCAGCCCCCGGTAGTCATCGCCCTGGAGCGTGACGATGTTGATGACACCCAGTTCCGCGAACCCCCCGTACATCGCCGAGCCTGGTCCACGGATGATCTCAATCCGCGCAATATTCTCCACCGGGTAATGCTGCTCAATCGGAAACGATGAGTAACGCAACTCGTTCATCGTCATCCCGTCAATCAGCAGCAACACCTTCCCCTCATGCGCCCAGTTGCCGCGCATGGTAATACCCATCACCCCTTCCACGTCCTGGCCGAACCAGATCCCCGGAACCATCCGAAGCACATCCGAGAGTTCCCGCGCGCCGCTCCGCAGGATCTCCTCACGCGTGATCACGCTCACGATACCCGGTTGTTCGCGGATAGTCGTGGATGTTTTCGAGGCCACGCTCAGCTTCATGTTGAGCAATTCGTCCACGGATATCTCGAGCTTGTCGGCGATTGCCACCAGTACCTCGAAGGGCATGGCTATCAGGTCGTCATACGTCAGCTTCGCCACATCCAGCCGGGTGAGTTCGGAAACCGCCACAGGCTTCCCGGCGACCTCAACCGTGTCGACCGGATCCTCAGCAGGGGCAGTTTCCTGCGCGCCGATTCCGGCGACAAGCAGTGCGACCAGCGTCCAGGTACCTGCAGTTCGGCTCAGCATACCGGTGTCATTCCTTCTCACTGACCACAGTGCCAAGTTTGAACAGCACCGGCTTGGCCACCAGCCCGGTCTTCTTCAGGCTCTTCGTATTGATCTCGTACCGCTGCTTGCCGTCGATCTGTGCCAGGTTGATCGGCGCGCCCGCCTCCGCGAGCCCCTTCTTGTTGGTTACCACGAGGACATGGTTACCGCCGAACTTCTCGAGGAGCGTCCCAAGCGATCCGCTCTGCCCGGGCGATACGTACAGCACATTGCACGTCTCCGCCGTCTCGGCGTTCTCGAACGTTTTCACCACGATGCTCTGTGCACCCAGCTTGGTCTTCCCTGCGATAATCGACAACTCCTCCGCCACCGGATCAGTGCCCACCACTCCAAACACGAAATCGCCCTCTTGTGAGGGCCATTCGACTGACTTGGCGAAGTTGAACACGAACAGCGCGGTAAACCGCACGTCTTCGCCTCGGGCGGCGAGTGCGGCCAGACCGCATACCAGAAGTGTTCTGCAAAGATGCCTGCGGACCATGTGTGGTTCCGGGGACCAGTACCTGTCTTGCCAGTAAAACTGCCTTACGGCACCGCCGTTGTCAAGTCCTTCGTACATCCCCGCGGCCCGGGCGCTCCCCGGACCGCATGCCGACAACGTATCTTGGGTACCAATGATGAACCCCGAATTATTCAATGTGCTGGTGGTGGAGTCGCGCGAGCACCTCGCACAGATCGAGCCAGAACTGCTCGAACTCGAAGAGAGAGGACCGGCCGCTTCCCGCGAGCAGATCAACAGCATTTTCCGCGCTGTCCACAGCATCAAGGGCGGCTTCAGCTTCTTCGGCACCGGCCCCGTGGTACGCCTTGCGCACGATATCGAGACGGTCCTCGCGGCGATCAGGGCGGACAGACTGACTGCGTCACCCGAGGTGGTTGATGCGCTGCTGCAGGGCATCGACAAACTGCGGGTGCTCGTGGACAACGTCGCGTCGGTGGACAGCATTCCCATCGAGGATGAACTCGCGGCGCTCGCACCATTCCGACAGGCCGCCGTCGAGAAGACAACTCCCGCTCCTGCCACCCCTTCCGAGGGGCCAGCGGCGACAGAACCCGAACGCGAGCCGGCATCTGCCGGCGCAGCCGCTCTGGACGTGGACCCCGACATGCTTCGCCTCGCCCTTCGACACGGCAAGCACGTGTACCGCATCACAGCGCGGGGCGGCCTGCAGCCCGGAGGCGGGGGCCACGCGTGGCGCGAGTTGTTTGCCGGCTGGCAGCGCTACGCCGATGTGCTCGTGTGCGATCCTGCTCGTGCGGAACTCGAGCGCATCGACGCCAATGATCCCAACCCGACGCAGGCGCAAATCGTACTCGCGTCCGTACTTGAGCCCGACCTCTTCGCACGAGCACTTGGACTTGCCGACTCGAGTATCACGCTCCTGGCCCGTGTCGGCTCGGCGGAATCGGCATCAAGCCCGGATGCAGCTCCGGCGCACAGGCCTGCAGCGACACCATCGACCACCGTCCCGCCTGCTATAGGTGCAGCTCCCGCCGCGACTGCACCGAAGGCATCGGGGGATTCGGTCCTGTGGGTGCGCGTGGGGCTGCTGGACGGACTCATGAACCTTGCAGGCGAGTTGGTACTTGCCCGCAATCAGCTGCTGCAGGCCATCGAGCAGCGCCTTGTCGATCGCCGCCACGGGGAAGCGCTTGTCGATACGGTAATGCGGCACATCAACCAGGCTCTCGGTTCGCAGGGCACCGCGCCGCGCAGTCCGGCCGAGATGTCCCGACTCGCGCAGCACCTGCGCGAGACACTGCTTCGTTCGATGGGTGAGGTATACGGGCTGGTCCCGGCAGCCCAGAAGATCGACCAGGTAACGAGCGCCCTGCAGGAGCAGATCCTGCGCACGCGCATGCAGCCGCTCTCGCTGCTCTTCCGCTCGTTTCCGCGCGTGGTACGCGACGCGGCCCGGGCCCTGGGCAAGGAGGTGCGGTTGGTGCAGGAGGGTATGGATGTCGAGGTCGACCGTTCGATCATCGACCGCCTCGGCGACCCGCTCAACCACCTGGTACGCAACTGTGTCGCTCACGGGATCGAAGCCCCTCTGAGACGCGCCGAACTGGGCAAGACACCCGAAGGAACCCTGCGGATGCGGGCGTACCAGCAGGAAGGCAAGGTGGTGGTCGACATCCAGGACGACGGGGCGGGGATTGATCCGGCACGAGTACGTGAAGTCGCATTGGCACGGGGGGTACTCGATGCGCAGACAGCAGCGACGCTGACGCCCCGTGAGCTGCAGCGGCTGGTGTTCATGCCGGGGTTTTCGACAGCAAAGAACGTGGATGACTACTCGGGGCGAGGCGTGGGCATGGACGTAGTCAAGACGAACGTCGAACGTCTTGGCGGCAGCATTGACATTGACTCCGAACCCGGTGTGGGCACGCTGGTGTCGCTGCGCATGCCGCTCACGCTCGCCATCATGCCCTCACTCATCGTCAGCACCGAGGGTCGCCGTTTCGCTGTCCCGCAGGATGCGCTCGAGGAAGTGGTACCGGTACGCGGGGGTGATGTGAGCGCACGGGTTGAGCGTGTGCACCGCTACGAGGTGCTCCGGCTGCGCGAACAGTTGCTCCCGCTCGTGCGCCTGAGCACGCTGCTGGGGCTCCAGCCGACTTTCCCCGCAGACGACGCGGGGACGCGCGATGCCGACCGCCGTGAGCGGTGGTCAGACCGCCGCGAAGGCGCGGCACCCACGACAGAGGCCTCGGAGCGACGCGCCAGCCGAGCCGACCGCCGCCGCGCCGGCGAACTGCGCGTGGCGGTACTTCGTATGGGGCTGCGCCGCTTCGGCCTCGTGGTGGACGACATTCACGATCATGAAGAGATCGTGGTCAAACCCCTTCCCGGCCTGCTCAAAGGCGCGCAGTGCTACTGTGGTGCGACAATTATGGGAGACGGGTCGGTGGCGATGATTCTCGACCCCGCGGGGGTGGCCGAGATGGCGGGTCTGCGGTTCGACGAGTTGGAGGAAGCTGCCCGTGAGCGCGAACTGGCGCGCGCGGCGGTACGCGAGGAGCATGAAGACGAGATGCTGCTGTTCTCGGTGGGTGGGCCGGAGCGGCTTGCCGTGCCTCTCGCCTGCATCTCGCGGATAGAGAAACGACGCACCAGCGAAGTGGAGTTCGTGGGTTCGCGCACGTTTGTGCGCAGTGCCGACGTGTCGCTGGAGCTGCTGCGCATGGAGGATTTCATCGCCGTGGGCAAACCCACCGATGAGCCCGCGTCGCTGTTTGTCGTGGTCCCCCGCGACACCCCCTCGCCGCTCGGGTTCCGCGCGACGCATATTGCAGACACGGTGAAGACGCACGTGCATATCGACTCACGTTCGGTCTGCGGGTCGGGGGTCAGCGGATCGGCCACAATCGGCGGGAACATGGTAGTGGTAATCGACATGCCGGGCCTGCTCAAGCTGGTGGAGTCACGCCGGCACACCGCGCGGGCGGAGGTCTGAACATGGTGCGCCAGTACGTCTCGTTTCACCTCGGGGAAGCGCTGTTCGGCGTGGACGTGCTCATGGTGCGCGAGATATGCCGCGAATTGTCGGTGACGCCGGTCTCACCGGCCCCAGCATACGTCTCGGGCAACAAGAACCTACGGTGACAGACCGACGCCGTCATCGATCTGCGCGAACGCGACTCACACTCGTCAG
>CAZJJT010000422.1:0-4583 GCA_964546395.1 uncultured Fibrobacterota bacterium | reverse complement strand
TAGGCCACCGACGAGATGTCATCCTTCAGCGAGAGATATCTCCCCTCGCTGTGCCAGCCGATCGCCTGCATGGTCACACGAAGGTCGGTGGCGAAGCGCACCGGGTCCATGACATGGAACCGGTAGAGACTGTGACGGTTCCCCGCCTTGCCGTCACAGTTGCCGGAGGGGTAGCCGAGGAACGGCGCGGTGAAATTCCGCCCGAAACACCACGCGCCGCCAAAGTAGTCCTCGGTGCCCGTGCCGCAGATTGTCGGATAGTCGGTGTCACCATCAACAAACATCTTGATCTCGCCCTCACCCCACCAGCCCGAGCTGTTCTGCTGCCAGGCCATGTACGTGCCCACGTAGTGTCCCTTGCCGCGCACGTTCTCGAGGATAGTGTAGTCGTGAAGGAACTCGAGGGGGTTGGTGCGGCGGTACTGCGCGTGGAAATAGGCTTCGTCAGGCCCTACATCGGTGAGAGTGTAGTTGATCGCATAGAAGAACCCCCCGACCTCTTCGGGCCTGCGGTTCTCCACCGTGACCTTCGCATGCGTGCGGAAGGGCATGGGGAAATAGCTGTTGCAGCCGTTGCACGGGTTGACGTTGATCGGCAATGCCATGATATCGGCGGCCGGGTTGTAGGCGTTGCAGAAGAAGCTGTTGACAGGGACTTCGACGCTGGGCACGTCCTCGTTGTCCCAGTAGAACCGCAGAACCAGGTCCTGCGTCTTCTTCCAGTCCACCGTCACCCAAATGTGCTGTATCGCCCCCGGACCGTCGACGTCCATCAGCGTGCTCACCGACTCCTTCGGCAGCGTGATACACGGGCGCACCTTCCACGTTCTCCCGAGATCACGCGCACACTTGTTCACGCCATCCCACTGCTGCCCGATCTTCGCGACTTCGGGTTGCGCCTTCTCGGTGAGGTCCGCCATACCGCCTTTGCCCTTCTCCCCATACACATTCTCGGCGGTGATAGAGCGAGTGACTGCGTTTGACAACTGCGACAGGTTGCCGAGATTCATGTGCAGGCCGCTGAATGACATGGGAACTCCTTGTGGGAACGGACATGTGAACTTCGCTGTCCGCAATCTACCCCGCCCCGGCGCGTTCCCCAATAGACTCTCTTCGCTTTGTTTTGCACTATTTTACGCCAGTATGATCAAGACCTGGTATCGTCACTCTGATTCACCTGTCCGTTCAGACTATCTTAGCATCAACGGGTACGGCGTGCGGGAGCCCATGCCCCCGTGCATCGTCGACCGGCCCGCGGGCACCGGCGACTACCTGTTCATGCTGTTCCTCGACCCTGTCGAGGTGAGCGTGGCCGGGGAGAGCAGGCAGACGGAGGCGGGGACGTTCATCGTATGGCGTCCGGGCGCTCACCAGCGCTACGGGAACCGTTCGCGGGGATTCGTCCACTCCTGGGCCCATCTGTCCGGCGCGCTCGTCAAGCACCTCGTGACTTCATGCGGGATAGGGCTGGACACGCCCACACCGGCGATGAGTGCGGCGCGATTCGAGCACTCCCTCACCTCGATCCACTTCGAATGCACCCAACCCATCCCCCCCGACCGCCGGATCGTCGAGAACCTCGTCAGCAATCTCGTCTACGACATCCATCGTTCCACGCGCGGCGCCCCCGCGGCAGTGGTAGTCGCTGAGGAGCTTCTCCGCGCACGCGAACATATCGACACGCACTACGGCGAACCCCTCAGGCTCGCAACCCTCGCCCGCCTCGCCAACCTCTCCCCGCAGCACTTCTGCAACCGTTTCCGCCGGGCGTTCGGCATTTCGCCGATCAGCTACCTCATTCGTGTCCGCATGGCGCAGGCTTCCTACCTCCTTCTCGACCGCAACCTGCGCGTGGGCGAAGTCGCCCGGCGGGTGGGTATCGAGGACGTCTACTATTTCTCACGACTGTTCAAGCGGCACCACCGTCGAAGCCCCAGCGAGCTACGGAACGAAGGCTCGTAACAATCGTCCAGTACCTTAGCAGTCCAGTGCAGTGCCGCACCCCATACGCACGGGGTAGGTTATGAGTGCCTTCTTCAGATGGGAACCATGCATGCATACCCTGCGTTGTGTACTCGTCTTCTGCGCCGCATTGTCGCTCCCGGCGCACGCCCTCAACGGAACAATCAGTCAATCGGGTGCGTCGGTAAACGCCTACGGGGTGTTCGAGCTTACGGTGAACCACGGCACGACGTACAGCAACCCGTGGGAAGCGCTCGATATCGTCGCCTGGTTTGTCGGCCCTTCGGGCGACACCATGTCGGTCGGAGGATTCTACTACCAGTCGGGCCAGTGGAAAGCGCGGTTCGCGCCAACCGTGCCCGGCCAGTGGTCGTGGTCGCTGACCGCCGATCACAACGGAGATGTCCTCCAGGGGAACGGAACGTTCTCCTGCACACAAGGAGCAGACCGCGGGTTCCTGAGAGTCTGCCCGCAGAACCCGCGACGCTTCGCGTATGCCGACGGCAGTCCGTTCTACCCGGTTGGCATGGAGGACTGCCTGGCCACGGACGGTCCGAAGGGGTTCGACGGGCAGACCCGCACCCGCCCTGTCTATCTCGACACGTTTTCGAGCGCCGGGTTCAACCTGTTTCGTATCAGTGTGGGCAACTGCGCCTACGTGGTTGAGGCCAACAACGGCATACAAGCGTCGGGCAACCGCTACCACGAGAGCAACTCGAAAGCGCTGGACGGTCTGTGCCAGGACCTGAAACGCTACGGGTTCCGCGTCGTGCTGTGCATGTTCAATAACAATAACACGACGGCCTACGCTGACAGTACTGCCAATGCGGGCCTGATGGCGGCGGTGAAACGGTACGTCAAGTACTACGTCGACCGCTGGGGCGCCTACGTCGACATCTTCGAGACTGTCAACGAGTCGTACGCATCATTCGGCCAGTATTCGTTCCGTGGTTGGAACCTGCTCGATTCGATCCTCGTGCCGTACATCAGGCAGATCGACCCCTACGGCCACCTCGTGGGCCAGGAGTTCTACCCGCAGCAGAGCACCACCGACAAGCAGCGGTTCAGCGTGTGCATGCCGCACAACTACCTCGACGGGACGAACACGAACCAGGATTCCATGGTACTGCTGCGCAACGACTCGTACTGGCGGTGCGGGATCCAGTACCACGAGGCGATCATCCCGGCACCCATGCCAATAGTGTACGGCGAGTGGGGCAACTACACGACCTGTTGCTGGCACCCGAACTCCGCACTCTGGCATCGCATCCGTCTCTACGTGCTGTTCTTCAACGAAGCCGCCGCGATAAGCTGGCACCAGAACGGCACCACGTACTGCGGCCCACCGTCAAACATCGCCCTGCGCACCGAGGAGCGGGCATACACCCGTCACTTCCAGCAGTTCTGCACCGGGGTCTCCGCCGACGTTGTGCGCTACAGACCGGCAACGACGCCGGGCGCTGTACACGCATACGGACTGAAGAACGGTACGAGCGCACTGGTGTACCTGTACAACACCGGCAGCCAGGCTTCGCCCCAGTCGGGCGTGCAGCTCGAACTCGGGACCCCCTTTGCCACAGGAAGCGGCTACTGGTACAGCCCCGCCACGGGAAACACGATCTCGACAGTAACGTACTCAGCTGGCAGTGATGCGCTCACGGTTCCGCCGTTCACTGTTGACATCGCACTGAAGGTGACCGGGTCCGGTGTGGCCGTCGGTCCTGCCGTTCCCCCAGCGGCGGTCTCGCCTCTCCAGGTCCGCCGGATCACGGTCACCGGCAACGGTGTGCGAATCAGCGGCAAGGTGGCCGGTGCGCTTCATACGGTCGACCTGCGCGGCAGGGCCATCAGGGCGACGCCGGGAAGCGCGCCTGCTCTGTGAACCGCTCGTGCAGAAACTCCAACGGGTCACGCAGTCGGCTGATCAACTGCCGACGGCTGAAACAGACCAGCGCGTAGGTCCCGAGAAGCCTGTGCGGCAACCCCTCGGCCGGAGGCGCCTTGGGCGGCGCGACAACCATCACCTCGAAGTGCATGTGGTCGAACTGCCACCCGAGTGAGTCGAGTTCGTCGCGGTTGAAGAAGCGCCCAATCGGCACAGATGGGTCAACCGTATCACCAGGCGCCACTACGATGCCGGTGAGATGCTCGTACACTGTCCACACATCCCCGTGGCATACGATGACTTGCGCGAAGGGGCCATCGTCCCGCATGCTCACCACCACGCCCTGCGCTGCGGGAAACACCGGTTGCCGTTGGTAGCAGGTGTCGGGCCGGCAGAGGTCGACACCGGTGTGAAGGTGCGCGGGGATGCCCGGACGCGCCTTGCGTTCTGCACCGAACCTGCCGATCTTGGTGAGGGCGACGCCGCGCAGTGAGTGGCGGTCGGAGGCAGCGATGGGCAGGTACCATGTCAGGGCATCCGGGCTCGCGGCCGTGCCACACGGCAACAGCAGCAGGGCAATGAGTGACCACCCGCTCATGCAACTACACCTCCCCTGCGCGCGGGCGCCGGCCCCGTGGACGCGCGAACGTCGACAAACCCGTCGACTTCGATTTCCACGGTGGGGCCTGCCCCCCGGTTCTTTCGCGTCAGATCGGTAACAGTGTCGAGCACTGCA
>CAZJJT010000421.1:0-4611 GCA_964546395.1 uncultured Fibrobacterota bacterium | reverse complement strand
AGCGCGCGGGCGATGGCAACACGCTGCTGCTGTCCTCCCGACATCTCGATTGGCCGGTGGCTCCACCGCTCGGCCAGTCCCACCGTCTCGAGAAGTTCCATGCCCCGCCGGTGCGCGTCCTCGGGGCTCACGCCGGCAAACGACATGGGCACGGTGACATTCTCGAGGGCGGTCATGTAGCGAATCAGGTTGAACTGCTGGAAGATGTAGCCGATCTTGCGGCAGCGCAGGAACGCCAGTTCCACGGCACTGAGCTGCGCGATGTCCACTTCGTCAATGAGCACTCTTCCCTTCGATGGCGCGTCGAGCGCGCCAATCATGTTGAAGTAGGTGCTTTTGCCCGAGCCGGAGGGTCCGAGGAGGGCGATGAACTCACCGCGGTAGATGGCGCTGTCGATGCCGTTGAGGGCGTAGGTAACCGCCTCGCCGGTCCCGTAGCTCTTGACCAGCGAAATAGTGCGGATGATCACCGCGCGTTCGTTGCCGGCATCCTGCATTGCCTACTCCACCCTCATTGCTTCCATCGGCGCCAGACGCGCCGCCATCCATGCCGGCCCCGCCGCCGCCACGATTGCCAGAACCACACCCGACACCAGCGACACCGCCACGGCCCAGCCTATCTCGGTGGCCGGCACCGACTCGAACAACATGGCGCCGTAGGCACCCACGCCACGGACCAGCACCAGCACCGCACCCATTGCGATACCGGCCGCACTGCCGACCAGCCCCATGATCACCGACTCGAACACGAACAGCAGCATGATAAACCCGTCCATGGCCCCCAGGCACTTCATCGTGGCGATCTCGGTGAACCGCTCGGTCACCGACATGAACATGGTGTTGCAGATCCCGACCGTGCATACCAGGAACGACACCACGATGAGCCACCGGGTGGCCTGGGGCATCCCGGCGAAGCCGCGCACACCCGAGGGAGGACGGTCGCCGGCAATCTGCTGCAGCTTCCCGCTGCGCTGCACGTGGCGCGCCACCCGCAGTATGCGCCCCGCCGGCGGAACGTCCGCACCCGCGCCGGACTTCTGGAGCACTGTGCGGATCACGGCCGCACGCTTGGGTCCGTCCACCCACGAAGTGACAAGCGGAAGGTCGACCTTGTCGTGGCTGACGCCGAGGCGCCGCGCCAGTGACGTGCGCACCTCGGGTATCGCCAGCATGGCGCCCAGCTCCCGTTCATCCCTGCTGAGCATCGTCTGGTCTGCCAACCGGCGCATCACTGCCATGTCCACTGCGAACCCCGCCGCGGCAATCGTGTCGTGCACCTCGCTGTCCACCACGATGAGCACTTCGTGAAGACTCCGTCCGGCCAGCCACGCGTGTACCCGTTCGATTGCCTGCGCGTGACCCTCCTGGACACGGGCGACGAACGCGCTGAGCCGGGGATAGTCGGTACGGATGAATTCGCGGAGCGTAGCCGCAGAACCCAGCGGGACGGCAACGGAGAGTTCCTGAAGGCGGTACAGAAAACGGTCAAACCGCTGTTCATCCGCAAGCGCACCCGGGAGGTGGAACGCGCTCACGTCGCCAAGGAGGGCGGCCCGGGCCGCACCGCGCATCCGGTCGAGGTGCCCGACAAACGCGGCGAACCTGGCCGAGGCGCTCTCGATCTGCGCAAACTCCTCGTCGCCTATCCCGCTCCACCGCCGATACTCGTCGAGATGCGGGCCGTTGCCCTCCAGAAGGTTCTGCAGCACAACCGCATCCACGTCCGGGACACTCAGCCGCGTAATCCACTCGCCCAGCGAACGGCTCTGTCGCAACTCGGCGTAGGCTGCGTGTGTGCGTTCCTGCTCCACCACGCCGAACACGTACACATACGAGAGGAACGCGACGGCCAAGGCGAAGATCGCAACCGTGATAACCGAGCGGGTAAGGCGGTAGTACATGCCGGCCAGCGTGAGCAGCAGGCACCGGACAGGGCCCAGGCGGACCTGGTTTCTCACCACGATCGGTTTCACGACCCTTCCTTTCCCGCCATCACCAGGAACCCGCGCCGTGTCAGTTCGCGCAGGAACGTCAGCACGCTCAGCCGTGCCTCGTGGAAACTCAGCCGGTGGCGCCCGGCGAACCGCTCCACAATCGCCTCCGCGCTGCGGCGCCCGTCACACTCCCTCCACACTTCCCTGCCGTACATGTCAAGCGCGATGCGGCGACACCTGCTGAATGGAAGGATCCAGCAGACCGGTGGTCCCATGTACCACTTCCGCTGCAGCGGCACCGACAGCACCAGTTCGCGCTCGCCGTCCGACTCGCATGCGACCGTCTCGTTGCGCACCGGAACCGCATCAAGCAGCTCCGCGGAGCTAACCTGTGTGCCGGGGTTCACCGCTGCGCTCATGCCCCTTCCCCCTCCCGCGCGCAGCACACCACCTCAAAGGAGTCCGGCACACACTGCCCCTTGCGTGCGCGCAGCACGCTCACACCGTGCAGCGCGTTCTGTGCCGGGCAGAGCCACACCAGGTCCTGTCGCACCCGGCGCCCGCCCACGAGCCACCGGATGTTGAACCGGGGCTCCGGGCCGCTCACTCCCGCGGCTGCATGGCCGTTCACCCGCGTGTGGGCCGCCGAGACGCGTGCGCCGCCGTGCAGACGACGGGCATACCCGCCGAGGTCCCCGTCGAACCACGCATCCACTGCCTTCACCTTCCGTACCTCGGCCTCCTCGCGCCGTCCCGCGCGGTAGCGCAGTACGGTCTCACCCGAGTGGACCAGCGCACGCTCCAGCCGCCAGCCCGGCGGCGCACCTACGTCCATGCCGAACGCACGCACCCGTGACAACTCGTCGGCGTCCTCCACGACACTGAACCGCTCCAGAATCCGCCTCTCCAGCCCGTCGTCCCGCTCGCCGGGCCACACGAACACCACCTCAATCCAGCGCCCGAACACGCTGTCGTGGCGACCTGCGCGGCTCAGCGCCCGGTCACCCTCGCGCCACCGGTACCCCCGCCAAGGTGGACAGGGCGCCAGGCCGGCAAAAGCGTGGGCGCTCTTCTGCTGCTCGTCGCGCGTACGGCAGTCAGCCAGCATGCGGCCAACGTCCGGCGCCGCACGGCACGGTACCCACGAGAGAGTCAACCGCTGGTGGCGACGATCGACGAATGCCAGCGTGCCGGTGTCGACGGTCACCGCATGACGGGCGATGTCCCAGTCATCAGGCACCTCGAAGCGCATCCCTGCCCATGCCACCGGCTTCATGCAGTCCACCAGCCCCTAGGTATGGAATACCGCGTAGCTCTTGGGGACCTGTCCGGTCACCAGGAAATACACAGTCCCGACAACTATCCAGAGCAATCCCGCCAGTATTTCCCCCGAAATGACCCCGAACATCAGCGGCTTCACGGCATGGTAGCCGCGGGCACCAGAGAACCGTACCACCAGTAACTTGAGGGCCCACCCGATAAGAATCGAGAACGCGAGGTACATCGAAGGGAAGTAGGTGCCCCAGACGACGAACACCACCGGGTGCAGCGGCCACCACGCGAAGCGCGTGCGCAGCAGGCTGCAGCCAACCACCATCACTGCACCAGCCACAATCCAGCCCAGCATGCGGTAGTCGGGCCGCATTGCCGCGAAGTGTCCGAACCCGCTCACGTCCATCGCCTTGTCGAGTTCGCCGTACGAAGACAGGTCGGAGAGGGTAGCCGACAGCCGGTCATTCACCATCGACGCCGCGTTGGTGGCGAATGAGTCGGCGAAGTTCAGGCCGTGCGTGTACTGCAGGAGCAGCGTCGCAACGAATGACGCGCAGAAGCCCACGAGCACCATCGCCCCGAGTGACAGCACGATACTTCGCACAGGAAGTGCGCGTGTACGCTCGGTGGTCATGTACATACCGTTGGCGATAAACGGCATGATCGTCTCGCGCAAGTCGAAGCAGAACACCATCGAGAGCATGTACAGCATGAAAAAGGCAGTGGGCCCGATGCCCTGCGCGCCAAACAGCACACCGAGAGCGATGACCGGGAGCCAGGAGGGTTGGATGAAGAAGATGCCGGTCTCGGCGTTCACCCGTGTCATCACCAGAAAACACACGAGCACCGCTCCCACTCCCAGCAACCCTATCTGCCAGTCGAGGCCGTTGGCGGCCAACATGAGGGTCAACCCCACCAGGCACCCCGCAAGCCCCCGCATGGCCCACGCCGCCATCCGTGGCGCCTGTTCGTGGCCCCGCAGCCCCAGTGCCCGCGCCCCCACATCGGCGTAGTAGCGACGGCCGATATACGCCACCATCAGCGCAGTGCCCACATAGGCGCCGAACCGCAGCATGCTGAAATTGGAGGCCTCACCGGCAGCATCGGAGACCTGGATACCGTTGTGGATGAGGATCGAGTAGAGAATGCCGTACAGGGCCGGAGAGATGCCCACGCTGAACGACACCTGCGTACTCAGGAAGAACGAGAAGGCAATGACTGTCGGCACAATGGTGGGGCGCAGCATGTAGGGCCACAGGCGCCACGACGTAACCGGAAAGAGCTTGTGGAGCGGCACGAAATTCATCTGCAGCTGCACCGTGGGCACGTTGGGGAACCACGCGTTGAGTCCGTTGACCACGTGGATGAACAGCACGGCAGCAAGGCCATACCAGAACAGGCGCGA
>CAZJJT010000420.1:0-4617 GCA_964546395.1 uncultured Fibrobacterota bacterium | reverse complement strand
TTCGAGAGGAAACACTACTTCATCGACCCGCGTCTGCAGGGCCGGTATATGCTGACGTTTTTGGTGCCGATGCTGGTCATGCTGACGTTCATGCTGTTTACACTGACCGTTGCGACGCAGGGGCTTGCGAAGACGTCGGCGTCGATCATGCGCGAGGACATCGACAACCTGGTCGCCACGGCACTCCAGGACGAGATGAACCCAGCCGCGGATCAGTACGAGGACGCGCTGCAGCAGGTACGGACGTACCTCCGGACGGTCACGACCACCTCGCGCCATCGCCACGCGCTTCTGGTGTCGCTGCTGTGGATCTTCGGGGCGGGCCTGGCAATCGTCATCGTGCAGATTGTGCTCCTGACCGTGTATTTCTCGCACAAGGTGGCTGGTCCGATCTACCGCTTGTAGAAGGCGTGCAACAACGTGATTGACGGAGACTACCGGGAGCGGGTGCTGCTTCGGAAGGGTGATGAGCTGCAGACCCTGGCGCTGCTGCTCAACCGGGTGGTGGATGTATCGCGCGAGCGTCTTCTGGGGCTGCGCGATGAGACCGACGAGGCGCGACGGCGCGAGCAGGCTGACAAGCTTCACCTGTGACATTGACTGCCGGAGCCGCCTCGTAGTAATTTCCACAAGCTTTCCCGTGGCATGCACAGGAAGCGGAGGAGCGATGTTCGACGCGCGGCATCTTCGGCTGTTCGGGTTGGGACTGGTCCTGCTTGTTGTCGGGTATGTCTGCCTGGGGCAGGGCCCGGCCGACAACCATGTCTCTCTCAGCCTGGCGCCGCTCATACTTGTGGGAACGTACTGTGTGTTGTTCCCGATAGCGTTGTACCTGCGACCCAGGGAGCGCACGAACGCCGAGGCGCAGGAGAAATCGGGCGTTTAGCTCAGCTGGTATAGAGTACCTGCCTTACAAGCAGGTGGTCGTAGGTTCGAATCCTACAACGCCCACGAGTTGCAGGAGCAAAGGAGTCCGGATCGGTAGTTCAGTTGGTTAGAACGCTGCCCTGTCAAGGCAGAGGCCGCGGGTTCAAGTCCCGTCCGGTCCGCCACGAGCCCCTGGGAGAAGTCTCCCGGGGGCTCGTGCTATGTCCTCGACTCTCACGCACTGCAGGCCGTCATCCCGCATGCGGTTGAGCAACTCGCGCAGGGCTGCCAGAAACACCTCGGCGTGCTGCCGGTCGGGTGCGATGTCGTGAAGGAGTACGACGGCTCCCGGTTCGGCCAGGCGCGGAATTCTCCGGAACGAACGCATGGAGCGGTTACCGAAATCAACCGCTCTCCTGCTCCATCCCGCGCAGCACATGCCCAGCGCCTGCAGTGAGGGCAACACATGCGGGTTCATCAGGCCGGACGGTGGGCGGTACCACGCGGGCGGCCGGCCGGTGATCTGCCCGATGATATCGCGGGCCAGTGCGATGTCCTGCCGCATGCGACGTCCGAACCGGAAGTTGGCCCAGGGGGAGTGCTCGAGGTCGTGACAGCCGATTTGGTGGCCCTCCGAGATCATCCGCTGCACCAGTTCCGGATACATCTCGGCCCTTCGTGCAACCACGAAGAACGTCGCCTTCGCGCCGAACTCCTCGAGCAGGTCGAGCACTGCCGGTGTCAGTTCCGGATCGGGACCGTCATCGAATGTCAGCGCTACGTCCCGCGTGTTGCGGGGGCCACGGCAGAACACGTGCCCGAAGAAACCGGAGCGGATACCCGTCACACCCCACGCCAGCACCGCGGCGTGTATCCCGAGGGTCGCACCGGCAAGGAGGCGAAGTTCAGGCACGAAGCACCAGGCAGCGCCGGTCAGTCCCAGTGTTACCGACCAGGCGTGCGCCGGAGTCAGATGCATAGCTGAACGATGGCAGCCATGGCTGCCGTGGGGCAGTAGGAAGGGATAAGCGTCTGGCCGGATGCGCTTCTCAGGTATGTTTGTGCGAGAGTGCGGCCGGGAGAGAGGTAGGTGCGGTTGGTCTCCCCGAGATCGAGGAGCCCCTCCGACGTGCCGAACGCTGCTTTGGCCATGGACGTAAGCAGTGGCTTGCCCGGCACAGACGGAGACGGCCTCGGCCCGGCGATACCTATCGTGCGTGAGGAACTGCCGGCACGGTCCACGAGCAGCCCCACGGCCCCATCCTGCCACTCTGGGGGGAACCACGCCCGGCACCGCGCGTCCAGGTGCGGTGCAAGCTGCTGCAGCAGTTCGATGTGCTCGTCAACCACCACGACGAGTGCGGGGAGTACCGACGGTGACAGCATCCCGACGCTCAACAGAGCTGTCGCGAGCGAATTCTGCCCGTCACAGACCGTGATATTCGGGCCGCGGATGCCGAGGTCCAGCGCGAGTTTCCCGCCCATGCTGTTGTGTACCGAGGCAATGAAGCTGCGGGGGCTGGCGGTGTTTTCGGCGAACACCCCCTGGAGGAACGCCCGGGTCTCGTCCAGTGCTCCGAGAGCGGTCCCGACTACCACCGAACCGGGCGAGTGGCCCGTCGCCTGGGCGCAGGCGCGCTCTGCGGCCACCAACGCCATCTGCCAGATCCGCGGCGAGCGCCGCCGTTCCGCAGGGGAGATGTCGGCGTTCCACCCAGGTTCCTCCGCAGGCACGAGCGCCGCACCGGCGAGGAGTGAGAGCGATACCTGTTCAGTCATAGGCATCAGCCCGTGAGAATACCACCGATGCGTTGTTACCGCCGAACCCGAACGCGTTCTTGAGCGCATGCGTGAGCGGCATTGCCTCGCCGGGTGAGGGGGTGAGGCCGATACTCTCGTCCGGCTCCTCGAATCCTCCTGTCGCCGGGACATACCCTTTCTGCAGCGCCATCACGGTGAACACGGATTCGAGGGTGCCCGAAGCGCCCAGCGTGTGGCCGATCGTGCGTTTCATGGAGCAGAACGGCGGGACGGTCCCGAACAACGTTCTCAGGGCACGTCCCTCGGCGGCGTCGTTGTCGGGTGTGGCCGTGCCGTGCGCAGCCACGAAGTTCACGTTGCCAGGTGTCAGCCCGGCATCATCGAGTGCCGCCGACATCGCGCTGAGTGCCCCGTGGCCATCAGGGTGGGGCGCGGTCATGTGGTGGCAGTCGGCGGAAGCGCCCCAGCCGCCGAACAGCCCCAGGGGCTCTGCCCCAAGCCTCGTCGCCGCCGTGGGGGAGGCCAACAGGAGCGCCCCGGCCCCTTCGCCGAGGCTGATCCCCGCCCGCCGACGGTCGAACGGACGGCACCCGTCGGGTGCAAGCAGCGTGAGGCTGGCGAACCCGCGTACGGTAAGCACCGAAAGCGCATCCGCACCTACCGCCAGGCACAGATCACACCGTCCGCTTCGCACCAGCCGGGCAGCCATGCCTATGGCATGGAGCCCGGTGGAGCAGGCGGTCGAGGGGCTGAGTGCGATGGTTGCCCCGTGGTGCGCGGCGAGAAGGCCGCTCAGCGATACGGGCTCGTGGTACCGGAGTTCTTCTGCAGCACGGGTTGCCAGGGCGGGCTCAGCGAGGAGGTCACGATAGAACCGCTCGGAGCGCGTGATACCGGCGACCGTTGTGGCGACCACCAGTCCGAGGCGCAGTCCGGAAGCAGCGACCTCGTGGTTGTCGAGGGCCTCTCGGGCCGCCAGGTACGCGCACTGTGCCGTGCGGTTGACTGCAAACCGCGGGTCGACCTCTTCCAGCGCACTGTCCGGCATCTCGGCGCAGAGCGGGGGCTCCTTGAGACCAGGGTCGAGGAGCGTGAGCGCTCGGAGTCCGTCCGCACCGCCGGCCACACGTTCCCAACCAGCAGTAGTTCCCGCGCCGGCGCTGCACACGGCGCCCAGGCCGATAATTGGTACCGCGTTCGGGGGGTATGCGGGCACGGGTGTCGGCGCGCCTACGCGCCCTTGTCCCGCTTCTCTTCCACGTACGCGGCCAGAGAGCGGAGTGAAGTGAACACTGTCCGTCCGACATCGACATCGGGGACAGTCACACCGTAGTCCTTCTCGAGCATGACGAGCAGCTCCAGCGTGTCTATGGAGTCGAGACCAAGTGAGCCGCCGATCAACTGCTCATCGGGGTCGAAATCTTCCGGCTTGACATCTGTGAGTTTCAGCGCGGTGATAATCTTCTTCTTCAGGTCTTCGATCAGCTGATCCATGCTCAGTCCCTGTGCAGGCGCAGTGTGGCGCGGCACGACGTTGTCTGGAGGTCTACCGTGGTGTCGCCTGAAGCGCGCACCGCTTCGAGCAACGGTGCAAAATACTCTGTGGTCTGCAGCGGCAGCTCCGGTGCTACGTTGTGGGTGATATCGAGAGAGAGGCGCACCGCGGGCGGTGGTTGCGGCCATGGACGCAGCAGCAGTGCGAGGGCGCGGTTCGGTGTGCTGCACAACGCATCGGGTACCTGGGGAGAGGAGCGATCCCGCTCTTCGAGTGCATCGACCAGTGCCACCACGACGGCCCCGGCCACCCCCCCGGACACCATCCGCATGCCGTCTTCGAGCGCCCACACCCAGTCGCTGCTGTCGCCGGCCGCGTACACCCGGTTGGGGCCCTTGAGCTTGTACTGGATGGCGATCTCGGATACGGCGGAAGAGGGAAGGGTCGCGGAGAAGTATGCCGGGCTCGGCGTGCCGCTCGCCAGACTCTCACAG
>CAZJJT010000419.1:0-4617 GCA_964546395.1 uncultured Fibrobacterota bacterium | reverse complement strand
TTCTCGTTTGCCGACTCCAAGCGGCCCGACCGCGGCAGTATCACGTTCGGCTCAAGGGCGGAGCCGGCCGATGGGCAGCCCGCGCACCTGCAGTCGTTCAAGACGCTGTTTGCGGATGTCGCCGAGAAGGTGATACCCTCGGTGGTGTCGATCACCTCGACGAAGAACGACACGGTCTACATGCGCGACCCGTTTCAGCAGTTCTTCTGGGGCAATCCGTTCCAGGAGTTCTTCGGTGAGCCACGCCGATTCCAGCAGCCGCAACAGCGCGAGCCCCAGGTTATCCCCCGCTCCGGGGTCGGCTCCGGCGTCATTGTCTCGTCCGAGGGACATGTGCTGACCAACTACCACGTGGTCGGGGATGCCGATGAGATAACGGTCGAGACGGCCGATGAGCGCAAGTTTGAGGCCGAAGTGGTAGGGGTCGACTCGCTCACTGATGTCGCGGTTATCAAGCTCAAGGAAGTGCCCGACGACCTGCCGGTGGCAGTCCTGGGTGACTCCGATGAGCTCCGCCCTGGAGACTGGGTACTCGCCATCGGCAACCCGTTCAGCCTCTCGTCCACGGTCACCCTCGGCATCGTGTCGGCGATCGGCCGCCGTCAGGGAAATGACATCGCCTACCAGAACTTCATCCAGACCGATGCCGCAATCAACCCGGGCAACTCCGGCGGAGCGCTGGTGAACGCCGACGGTGACGTGGTGGGGATCAACACGATGATATACACGCGCTCAGGCGGCTACATGGGCATTGGGTTCGCTATCCCGATAGCCCTGGCCCGGCGGGTGATGGAGGACCTGATCTACGAGGGAGAAGTGACCCGCGGGTGGCTGGGGGTATCGATACAGGACATCGACCAGGTCACCGCTGAAGCCCTCGGCCTTCCCGACCGCAAGGGCGTGCTGATTCCCGAGGTGTTCGAAGGACAGCCGGCAGACAAGGCGGGCATGAAGCGGGGCGACATCGTCGTGAGTATCGAGGGTAAGGATGTCAAGGACGCCAACGACCTGCGGCTGCGTATTGCCGCGATCAAGCCGGGCAGGAAGGTGGCGGTGGAGGTACTGCGCAAGGGCAAGAAGACAACTCTCCAGGTGACGCTGTCACGGCGTGACGAGGAGAAGGTGAACGCCATGGGCAGCACCGAGGACGAAAAGAGCGGGAGCGAATCCGTCGATGTCAACAAGGCGCTGGGCATGAGCGTGGGTCCTGTTTCGGCAGACGCCCGCAAGCGCCTGGGGTTGCCGGCTCAGCTGAAGGGGGTGGTCGTGACAGCCCTTGAGCAAGGCTCGGCCGCGGCGAAAGGTGGGATGCGGGTGGATGACGTGATTCTCGAGGTCAACCAGGGACCCACCCCTTCAATCAAGGAATACGAGCGCGCAACCAAGGGACTCAGGAAGGGTTCCTCGGTGCTGTTCCTGGTCCACCGGGGTGGCAGAACCCTGTACGTGGCGTTCAAACTGAAGCAGTAGCGGCGCATGCCGTGTGCCCACGCGGCCCGAGGCAGGCTGGTCGGACAGGTGTCCGGCAGGCCCGCCTCGGCCTTTTCCTTGACGAACACGGGCTGAGAACGTATCTTAGGCTCCTGAAGGCCAATTGGCGAGACCACTTCTTACGGGGAGTCACCTATGTGCCGGTCCCTGCGGCGTGCGGTAGTTCAGCTGTGCCTGGTTGGAACCGTGGCAGTGATGTGTGCCGGGTGCAGTGTCAGCGAGGAGACGCTTACCCATGTGCAGAAGCGCATGGAGGAGCTCAAGGACCAGGGCGTGCCCGACTCGGTCCTCTCGGGGGTGAAAGTGCATCTGTTCGAGGCGCGTGATGCCAAGCAGCGCGGCAACCACTCCCAGGCACGTCGTGCGGCTGATTCCATGCAGATCATGCTCCGCAACGTCGAAGACTACTACAGCAACCATGTCGCCAAGCTGCAGCCGGTCATCGACTCGCTGGTGGCGGTGGCGGACGGTATCCGCGGCGAGATCTCGGGTATGCAGGTGCGCAAGATCGACAGCGTCAAGTCGGTGGTCGACTCGCTGGTGAAGGCGAACAAGCCGGTGGAAGCCGAGAAGGTGGCACGTACACTGGCTGGTTCGGTGCCCCAACTTGAAGCAGATGAAGTGAAGGCGAACGAACTGCGCAAGAGCATCCCCGGCAGTACCTGGGAATACATCCACAAGAAGTCCAGTGATGTCCATACAGAGGTGAACGCGGTGGAGAGGAAAGTGTTTTCGTTCGGCCGTGACGGCAAGGCCACATTCGTGGAAGGCGAGAGGGGCCGCAGCGACCAGAACACGAAGACAGACTACGAGTTCGCCTCCTATGGAACGTACGACATCGCCGCCGACACCATCATGGTGTTTGTCAACCGTTTCGTGGCCAAACGCCAGATCATCGAGGCACGCGGCGAGAAGAACGGCAAGGAGTACTGGAAGCGAGACGTGGGGCCGACCTACGACTCGCTCATCACGGACGGCAGTCAGGACCGCTGGATCACGCTGGCGGATCTCAAGGAAGACTTCCGGCGCAGGTAGCGTGTGGCCGGCCCACTGCCGGCATGGCACAAATGCGCGGGGGCGGGAACCATCGGTTCCCGCCCCCGCGCGTCTTCGTGGCGTCCGTTGAGCCCTACACCGGGACGATATCGACCAGCTTGCGGCTGCGCGCTGCCTGACGGTACTTCACCACGCCGTCAATCCGCGCAAACAGCGTGTCATCTCCGCCCTTGCCCACGTTGACACCCGGGTGGATAACCGTGCCACGCTGACGCACGAGGATACTCCCTGCGCTGACCTTCTGCCCGCCGTAGCACTTCACCCCGAGCATCTTCGGGTTGCTGTCGCGGCCGTTTGTTGTGCTGCCTCCGCCCTTCTTATGGGCCATACCCGTTCCCCTTTGCTGCTATCCGAGCGAAGTGATCTGCAGTTTCGTGTAGTCCTGCCGGTGACCATTCCTGCGGCGGTAGTCCACGCGGCGCTTGCGCTTGATTACCATCACTTTGCGCGCTTTCCCGTGCGCCACAACCTTCGCTTTCACCACCGCCCCATCCACCGTCGGCGTGCCGAATACGCTGGCCGCCCCATCGGCGGTCGCCAGCACGCGGTCCAGCGTCACTTCACTGCCCTCTTCGGCCTTCATCAGGGGCACCTCGATGATATCACCGACCGCCACCTTGTACTGGAAGCCGCCGCATTCCACTATCGACTGCACGGCCCGACTCCTTTGCTTGCTGCCCTGTTCACTCCTGGCGCACTGTCGCCAATAGACCCTCGAAAATACTCACGGCGTCCGGCGGAATCAATCCCCGTGCCCCTTTGGTGTTTTGAGGCCGATGGGCTTGGAGCCCCCTCGGGCGTAAAACTCGAACTCCTCCTGGTCCAGTTCGTCGTTCTCCTTGACAATCAGCCGCATGCTGTGCTGCGCCTCCAGCCGCTTCACTACGTCACCGTTGTTGCGCCTCAGATAGGCAGCTACCTGGGGGTGCACCACAAGGGTCAATTCGCCCTGACGGGCGTTCTGGGCGCCTGCCCGCTGCAGCCACCGGTCGATGTGGGCTGAGATGGACGCCGGGGAGAGCACATACCCAAGGCCGCTGCACGCCTCGCACATTTCGGTGTACAGCTCCCGCAGCTCCGGCCGGACCCGCTTGCGCGTGATCTCCATCAGGCCGAACTTGGACAAAGGCGCCATCGAGGTGTTCGAGGGGTCGCGGCCGAGCACCCGACGCATCGCGTCGTCGAGCTTCCGGCGGTACTCCGCGTTGGTCATGTCGATGAAATCAACCACAATCAGCCCGCCGATATCGCGCAGGCGCAGCTGACGTCCGATCTCCTCGGCAGCTTCCATGTTCGTCGTAAACGCCGTGTCGTCGAGGCTCTTCTTGCCCACGTTGCGCCCCGTGTTGACATCGATGGCGAGCAGGGCCTCGGCGTGGTCGAAACAGATGTATCCGCCGCACTTGAGCCAGACCTTCCGCCGCAACGAGCGCTCCAGGTCGCGCTCCACACCAAACGTGTCGAACAACGGCTCACGTTCGCGGTACAGGCTCACCCGGTCGCGCAGACGCGGCGCAACTGTCTCGAGGTAGTGCTGGATCTCCTCGTAGTCCTCCTTATTGTCGACGGTCACCCGTTCGACATCCTCGGAGAACAGGTCGCGGATGACACTCGTGGTGATACCCAGTTCGCGATGGACCAGCTTGGGGCACTTGCCGGTAAGGGCCTCGCGGTGCACGACACGCCATGTCTCGAGGAGCGAACGCAGCTCCCGCTCGAACACATCCTCCGAGACTTCGAGGCCGATGGTGCGCACGATGATGCCGAGGCCGGCGGGCTTGAGCTGCGCAATGAGTTTCTTGAGCCGGTTGCGCTTCCTCAGGTCGCTGCTCTTCTTCGATACCCCGATGAAGTCGGCATCGGGCACGAGCACCAGGAACCGTCCCGCAAGGCTGATCTGCGTGGTGAGCTTGGCGCCCTTGGTGCCAATCGGCTCCTTCAGCACCTGCACCAGTATCTCCTGGCCCACCGAGAGCACTTTCTCAATTGGTACACGTGGCACACGCTTGCGCGCCTGGCCCTTGCCGATGAACCGCGCGATCAGGCTGTCGCCCTGTTCCAGCAGCAGTG
>CAZJJT010000418.1:3634-4629 GCA_964546395.1 uncultured Fibrobacterota bacterium | reverse complement strand
GGGCAAACAGTTTGGCCGTACGTTGATAGACCGCCCGGTGGACCCCGGCAGCGGCTTCGCCTTCACGTACCGGTTCGCGATTGACACGGGACTCTCAGCGGCTGCGCTGGGCTCGCTGCGCGTGGGCATCGAAAGGCCCTGGCTCTACCGGATCGAGCTCAACGGGGTTGCCATTGGTCAGGACAGCGGCGAGCGATGGTTTGACGAGAACATGCGCTCATTCGCCATCGGCGCCCATGCTCGCCCCGGAGGCAACGCCCTGAGGATCGCGGCACAACCGTTCCACATGCTGTGCAACATCATGCCGGTCTATGTCATCGGCGACTTCTCGCTTGAGCCAGCGGACCGGGGATTCACCATTGTCAACCCGATGTCTCCGGCCATGGGCGACTGGACCGTCCAGGGCATGCCGTTCTATCCTGACCGTGTCCGGTACGAGTATGGCTTCAGTCTGGTGCAGTCGACGGCGGAGCTTGTCGCCCGCATCCCGGCATGGGAAGGTTCTGTGGCGGTGGTGCTTCTGGATGGTCGCGAGATCGCGCCCGTGATGCATCCGCCCTGCGAGTGCGAGGTTCCGGGTCCCGTTGACGCGGGAGACCACGTGTTCGCCGTGGAAATCCTGGGCAGCATGCGGAACATGATGGGTTCGCACCATCGGGAGGAACTGCCGCTGCGCTGGTCGTACGAGGGGGGGCCTGCGCACATGCCGCCAGGCAAGAACTACCGGCTCGATCCCAGCGGGCTGATGGGTGACGTGGAGTTGTTCGGCGTCTGAGTCAGACTGCGTTCCACGACTCGAACACGGCCCGCACGTTCGCGGCAGGGTCCCTCACACCCCACTCGCACTGCGCGATCACCCCGGTGCGCAAACCATCGGGCATAAGGTTATCGGCCACGCGGCGAACCGCGGCGGCGACCTCGGCAGGGGTGCCGAAGGGGAGCAGGCGCTGGCGGTCGATCTCGCCCCAAAACACGATCTTCCCAGCGTACTCACG
>CAZJJT010000418.1:3332-3624 GCA_964546395.1 uncultured Fibrobacterota bacterium | reverse complement strand
CCAGACGTTCGATATCCATACAGAACAGCTGTGAGTTGACCGCACTGACACCGATCTCGATCAGGTCCGGGTAGATCGCCTCGATGTTGCCATCGGAGTGAAAGAACACGTGCTTGCCCGCGGCCCGAAGTACCTCGCAGTACTCGCGGTACAGCGGCTTGAACACCGCGCGCCACGTGTCGGGAGAGATGAGGAGTCCCTGCTGTGAGCCCCAGTCATCCATGAAACTCACCCCGTCCACTGCAGTCTTCGCCCACATCGACATCTCGCGTACCGAGAACTCGTGCAGCAT
>CAZJJT010000418.1:905-3322 GCA_964546395.1 uncultured Fibrobacterota bacterium | reverse complement strand
CGCGCAACCGAAGCAGTTCGGGTGGCAGCCACGCCAGGTCCATGAGCAGGTTTTCGGTGCCGCGGAGAAACTGCATGCGTTCGAACGGCCGGGTCTCGGTGCCGGCCAGAACGAACAGGTCCGAGCGCTCACAGGAGTAGTCGACGTGAGCAAAGTCGGCATTGTCAAGCAACTCCCACGGAACGCCGTACGAATCAAGCGCCGACCAGTCCGCTATCGGTGGCGCCTTGACTTCGCCAACCACCCCTTCCTCGGCCACCGACCACCCGGAACCCCAGGCATCCACGTAGTTGCCGACCCGTGCAGGCTCACCGCTGCAACGGGATCCGCGACCGTACTGAACCGTGGGTCCCGCGAAATCTTCAGGGAACTTGGTCTGGAGTGCGTGGAGTTCATTACCGCGCCGCTGTCGCAATCCCGGCAAAGCCCAGAGGTTGCGGGCGATGCGGTCGACCTGCTGGAACTGAAGGATCTTGAGTACTCGTTCTCGTGGTGTCATGCGCTCATCTCCAACAGATTCGTTTCGGCAACAGGCAACGCCCTGTCGTCGGGCAGAAGGAATGTCCGAATCTGGTACGGACCGAAAGTCGTTTGCCACTGCCGGCTGAGGCACGGCACACCGATATCGGCAGTGGCAGCGCGTCCGCCGCACTCGTGGCATCGCACCACATACCCGGAGTCATCTTCGCTGCGTTTGAGCACCGACGCGTTGACGTTGTCGGTGCTGACGGTGACACCCCGGTACCGTTCGGGCAGCGGCCCCTTGTGAAACGTTTCGGGCAGCTGCAGCGGGGGGGCACACCACTCTGACGCCTGTCGGGTGGCCAGTGCCGTATCGACACTGTCGGTGTGGGGCCTGAGCCAGTACCGGACACGGTGCTCGCCCTGCTCCATGTACTCGACCTGGCTGTCGCGCTTCCCGAAGTGGTCGGCGTAGATCGGGCTGCGCAGGAGCGTCAGGCGCAGGTCACTGCCGGCCGCATCGTAGCCATAGGTGCTGTCCGATGTCAACGTGATGCCCCGGCTCACCCCCCCGGGAGCAACCCCCGAGACGTCAACCCAGCGCTGTGCCGGCATCTCGTCGCCGTCGGGCTCACGGCGCAGGGCACCGTAGGGAATCCCCGCAGTCACTGTAGCCTCGTCGACCGCAACAGGGAACGAGAGCTTGAGCATGCGATGCTTCTCGCGCCAGTCGATGTGCATGCGGACCTCGACCGTGTCACTCCCGGCGTACACGATGAAGTCCTGCCGCACGCGGCTGTGGTGGCAGGCAGATTCGACCCGCAGCCGGACGCGCAGCGGCCCTTCCTCAAGTACCTCAGTTGTGGCGTTGCCGAACCGTCCCGCTTCCTTGTGGAACTCGTACACGTTGTGTGCCCAGGTATCGCAGTGCTCCTCATCGATGAGCACCAGGGCTGCTCCCGGGCCGGAGAGATACTGCGCGCCCGACCTGACGTCGCTGAGTCCAGTCATGCAGCCGGTGGCCGGGTCGAACTCGAGGCGAATGCGGTCAGTGCCGATGGCAGCGGGGGAGATGCTCACCGCGGTGGAAGGTGGCACGGCCGGGAGTACCGTGTCGCGGAACGTGCGGAATACCCGGTAGCCCAGTGCGGGAACGTCGGCCATGAACAGCCCGTCATGGCAGTCGTCGCCGTTGGTGCGGCTCGCGCGCACTTGTTGCACGGGAAGGGGAGTGCCGGTCTCGTCGGTGACCGAGTGTGTGCGCTGCGATGTCTCCACCGGGCGAGTCACATCCCAGGAGAGCCCGTTGAACACCACCAGCGGTGCACCGCGCTCCCCGTCTTCCCAAGTGATCCAGTTCTGCTCCTTGCTGCGCCGGGACGGTGCCGCGCCTTCGGTGTCGATGGCCCAACTGATGCGCTGGAGAGCGTGGTTGAGAACTCGTCCCGCGATTGCCAGCGACTCGCCGTGCAGTTCCTGTGCGTCATCGTAGGCTTCGCGGATGCTGCAACCGCCGGTGATATCGTGGAACTGGTTGAACAGCACGTTTTCCCAGGCGCTCTGAAGCGCGGGGCGGTCGTCAACCGGGCGCACCAGTGATGCTGCCAGCGCCGAAAACTGCTCTGCGTCAGCCAGCCGCTGCTCTGCTCTGCGGTTGGCGGATTTCAGCGCCAGGTGTGTCGCATAGCAGCCGGCGGCGTGGTGCTGGAGATCGGTGCGGTGCACAGGCAGTTCAGGCTGCGCCGCACGGACTTCATCGAAGAACGTGTCGGGAGAGCTCATGACCTCTCGTGCGCCGTCCGGAGCAGCTCGTCGCCCGCGCCGCATCTCCAGATTGGCGATAGTTGGTCCGCCGCCATGGTTGCCCACGCCGTAGAGACACATGTGGGGATGGCCCTGCAGGTCTGCAAGCCTGGTGGCCTCAAATGGTGCGACCGTTCTTGTCTGGTCTCCAG
>CAZJJT010000418.1:0-895 GCA_964546395.1 uncultured Fibrobacterota bacterium | reverse complement strand
AGTCTGGTGGCCTCGTCGATCTTCTTCGACTCGGCTTCCGGGCCGCCCACGCCACCCCACCACGGGCCGTAGCTGGTGGGTATCTTGAACGCGAGCACACGGCTGCCATCAGGGCTCTCCCACCAGAACAGGTTGGCGGTGAGTTCGCCGGGCAGATCGGCGCCGCGCATGAACACGTAGTTGTCCATGCCGCTGAGCTTGAGCAGCTGCGGGAGCATGCCGTTGTGGCCAAACGAGTCCACGTTGTAGCCGACTCGTGCGATGCGGCCGAACCGGCTGAGGAAATACCGCTGGCTGTACAGGGCGTGGCGCGCGAATGACTCTCCCGACGGGATGTTGCAGTCGGGCTGCAACCACCAACCGCCCACCAGAACCCAGCGCCCCTCGGCAACGCGTGCCTGGATCTCTGCAAACATGTCGGGAGCGTTGTCTTCGACCCAGCGGTAGTACGATGCGCACGCGGAAGTGAACACGAACTCCGGGAACTCGTTCAAACGGTCGAGGGCCGAGCGGTACGTCGCTTTGATCTCGGCGAACCCCTCCTGCCACCGCCACAACCAGACCGGATCGATGTGGGCGTTGCCGACAAGGTGGATGCGGGGAGGGTGTTTCTCTGTCACAGGTGCCTCCTGCCAACGGTTGGCGTTGACCTAAACCTACAAAAGTGCTTGGGGAATGGCTGTATGCTATTTTGTCCTCAAGTGCAGCTATATTGACTACTGGTCTAACATTCAGGAGCGTATCGATGCCCTCCCTGCCCGACAGTTTTATCGAGTTCCCGCAGCGCGATTTCCCACGACTGACTCACTTCGGTGTCTTGCACGACAGCCCTCACAACAGGGTTCCGCTGCACTCGCACGCGGGCTACGAGATGGTCTACTTCATTGAGGGCAGC
>CAZJJT010000417.1:3760-4630 GCA_964546395.1 uncultured Fibrobacterota bacterium | reverse complement strand
CAGCGGCACACGCCAACATGCAGCTGCACCTGACTGAGGCAGGTGAGCAGCGCGTCGAGGAATGATGAAGAACGGAGAAGAAAACCCAGCCCCCAACAACCCACAACCGCCCTAGGGATGCCATGCTCAGGCACGGCACCCCTGGCGCAGACCGTTGTCTGCAGGTCGTGCCTGGCCATGAAGTGATCTACCTACGGGATATCCGCACGGAGGGGACCGCATGCACGTCAGACTGAGAAGCGGCGTAACCGCCGGCGTCTCGCAGGAGACACGTATGAGACTCGCTTCCCAGATCGTGGACTGCGTCAGGCGCGAGCACGGGAAGAACGTCGCTGCCATCGGCATCTATGGGAGCACTGCCATCTCGTCAAGCATGCCGTACTCTGACTTGGACATGACGATAGTGACTCACGAGGATATCGGTTCACAGACCAAGTGCTATGCGCACCTCGGGATGCCGATTCAGCTGGACTACCAGACCATCGAGGAGAGTATGGAAGAGGCAAGCACCCCTGGGGAGGGCGGCTGCTGGGGCTCATTCCTCGTGCTGTACGACCCAGACAATACTGTCGGCGCGCTGCGCGATCGGTACGACCGCCTGTCGGATTCGGACTATGCAGCCGAGTTCAAGAAGAGGATGGGGGACCACATACTGACGTACATCGGCAAGGCGCGAAACGCAGTGCTGAGAGGTGACCGCTCGCACCTGGTCGGGTCAGCATACCAGCTTGGGGTGGAGGTGTGCAGGGCACTTGGGGTCCTCAACCGAGTCTACGTCACGGGCGGCATGAACCTGGTTGAATCGACAAAGGCGATGGCAAAGGTGCCAGGCCGGTTTGGAGCGACCATCGATGTGGTCATGGGCAACGT
>CAZJJT010000417.1:0-3750 GCA_964546395.1 uncultured Fibrobacterota bacterium | reverse complement strand
CGTGCGAGGACCTGTGGCAGGGAATGGTCGTGCTTGCCGAAACCAACCAGATTGACGGCGGCCTGATGAGTGAAGGCGTTCACTGCTGAGGATGACGGGAACAGAGGCGGGCACAGAGGACCTTGTCCAGCTCCCTCAGTGCGTCCAGAATCACGGGCACGCGCACGTGTCCTGCGCTCTCGTGGTTGTCTTCCTTCCGCAATGGGCGTATGGAGCTGTTACAGCCTGTATGGCCTTGTGCAGACCTCGTTTTTTCTGTGCAGACCTGGTTTCGGTCTGTGCAGAGATCCTGTGGGCTTGTGCAGAACCCCGATCCCCCCCGCCGGGGCCGGATTACAGCCGGAATGGCGGCATGACAGGCTTTTCGGGGCGTTCTTGCGCGTGTCGGAGGTCTGTAATGGAAAGAACCGGGTCTGCACAAGACCTTAGGGATACTGCACAAGCAGCGAAGACTCTGTAACAAACCCCGCGCCTTTTGTAATGGCCCCGGCGAGCCTGTCAGACTCCCCCGGGGCCGTGTAAGCCGAAGAACGCGCGGCCAACATGCGACTACCACGCCGCCGAGACCGCGCTGCACCGCCTACGACGCCTGCGGCATGGCTGCATCGTCAGCTTCGACGGGCTGCACCTCGTCCGCCACCACGCCGCGCGTGGTAGTGGTCGCGTAGTTGCTTCGGTAGTAGTCCGGACGGTCGAAGAAGGCCGCGTTGGCGTACTTGCGGATCTCTCTCTGAGCCAGAATACTCAGGGTGAGAAGGCGGTTCTGCCGGTCCACGGCGCTGTTGCGCGGCACACCGTTCTCAACCGTGATTCCACGCATCTGCAGCACTTTCAACGCCCGGGCCTGCGCCTTGTCGAGGTACTTCGTGTCGACAGCAACGCCACCCGGTTTGATCTGCGAGGCGAGCTCCGGGTACTTGCGGATAAGCGCGCTGAACCCGATAACATCAACCAGCTCATCCACTGTCCCGCTGCCCTTGTTGATGTTGCGCAGGTTGCGGGTCACGGTGGGATCGCCGCACTGCTCGGCAATATGCGTGGCCACGATACTCATGCGCTTGCGGTCCATCTCCGCCTGGGCGACTTCGGCGTTGTACTCCGCGCGCTGGTTCGGTGCTATGGGGCTCGCGCCTACGCGCTGCCCATGCGCGAGCGAGAGCGCCTCGAACAAGCCGCGGAAATACGCGATACGGGAAGGGTCAAGGCCTGCCGCGGCCAACTCGGCGCCATCCTCTTCGGCCTGCCCGAGCAGACCGCTCTGCTCCCCAAGAAACTTCACCATGCTCGATCCCGGCCTGAGATAGTCCTGCTGGGTCAGTGCAACTGCCTCCTTCTCGATGCGTTCCTGCACTTCTGCTGCGATGGCCATGTCGGCCTCCTTCTGTGAGTTGAGTGTATGGCCCGGGGCGCCCACACGGCACGAACAAGGCACGGACAGGCAACATGCCCTTGCGTGGTGCAAACACTCCGGTACTGTCACGTGGTGGATACGGTCCCGAGCGGTGCCCGAGAACCAATCCGTGGGCAGTAAGGTGTTCAGCATTGAACCGCGCTGAACGTACCCGCCCGCGATGCGCGCTCACACACAGAAAACCGACGAGCGCCTGCCTGGAGATTTCTGGTAGGCTGTTCTGACTATCCAGGCGCGGGGAATATGGTTGCTGCGCGAAGAAGATGCAAGTGCCACACCCGCATTGGGTGGACTGAGTATTCACAGCCACGTGTTCACATTTGCGCTTGCCTCTCTCCCACATGTAATTACCATCACTCTGAAACCTTCCACCCTCAGACTCCTCACCACGACGCTCACATGACAACACCAGCCGGCCCCATACCCCGACTCACATTCCTCGGCGCCGCCGGCGCAGTCACCGGATCATGCACACTGGTGCGCGCGGGCGCGACCACGATTCTCGTGGACTGCGGTGCTGCGCAGGGCGCAGCCGAGCCGGAACTCCCGGGAGACCTGGAATCCGTGGAAGCCGTGATCATGACCCACGGCCATCTGGACCATGTCGGCCGCATCCCGGCGCTGTTTGAGCGAGGGTTCCAGGGTACCCTGGTGGGTCATCCGGCCACCTGCGAGCTGGCGCGCATTCTCTGGCACGATACGCTGCACATGCAGGCCGAGCGCGGCCGCAAGAGCTATTCCAGTGCAGCGGTACGCGTGGCGGAGAAGCGGTTCACGCGGGTTGCGTATGGAGCGCGGGTGACGGTGGGTGACATCGCGGTGAGCCTGCACGACGCGGGCCATATCCTGGGGTCTTCGCATGCGTTACTGGAGCACGGCAACACGCGCGTGCTGTTCTCCGGCGATATCGGTATCGTGCGCACCCCGATCCTGCGCGACCCGTGTACGGCGTGGGAGCAGCCGGTCGATGCCGTGGTGATCGAGTCGACGTACGGCAACCGCCGTCACAAGGACCGTACCGCGACCGTGGCGGAACTCAAGCAGATTGTGCACGAGACAATTGGGCGGCGCGGCGTGCTGCTCATACCGGCATTCGCGATCGGCCGCACGCAGGAGGTGCTCTACCATTTCAACGACATGGTGGAATCGAGCAAGATTCCCGCGCTGCCGGTGGTGGTGGACTCGCCCATGGGCAACCGCGTGACTGAGCTGTACCGGGCCCACGAAGACTGTTACGATGGCCCCACGCGGGCCCGAATACTTGCGGGCGATCTGCCGCTGGAGTTCCCCGGCCTTGGCACGGCAATCAGCGGCGAGCAGTCACGGACGATTGCGGAACTCAGACCGCCTTACGTGGTTGTGGCGGGCTCGGGGATGTGCACCGGGGGGAGAATTTTGCGTCACCTGAAGCGCTGTCTGCCCTCGCCGGCAACCACCGTGGCGCTCGTAGGCTACCAGGCGCACGGGAGCCTGGGAAGGCGCTTGGTTGATGGAGCGGAGGAGGTCTCCATAGATGGGGAACGTATCCCGGTGCGCGCGCGAATCGCTACACTTGGCGGATTGTCGGCGCACGCCGACCGGGAGGGTCTGCTGGCCTGGGCTCGGGCGATCCCGGGCACGCCGCGGTTCTTTGTCAACCACGGCGAACCGGAGGCGGTCGGGGCGCTTGTGTCAGCGCTGAAGCTTCACGGACTCGCCGCCTGGGCGGTCAGCCGTGGAGAAGAGGCGAGCACGGGCTGACCGCACAGCGCACTGCCGCGGGTGGCTGGCAGTTGCCGAATTTGGAATGTCGAGTGCAGAGCCTGGAGCGGTTTGCCTGGGCGCTTGCCGTAGGCAGGCTCGGCTCACGGCGAGCCCACGGCACCGCGCTCCCTTTCCTCCCTTGACACCCGCCCCGCCGTCTACGATATTTCTGTCATGGCGCACCCTGACAACAGTACAACACCCGCATGCTGCACCGTCGCACCTGCCCGGGCGGGAAAGAACATATACCTGTATATGCCTGGAATGCATATAGCGGTGGATGCAAGCATATGCGGGCAGATGCTTTTGGGCAGCATGCCAACCGTTGTACGAAATGGCCAAGCGTCTTTCTGTGGCGGGCGAGCCACACCGCCAACGCGTTCCCCTTCCTCACGCCCCTATGGGCCGAACTATATTCTTACTGGTAAAACCACGAGCCAAAGGGGAATCCATGACCTCCGTTGCCACCACCAAGATGTCGTCCAAGGGACAGGTCGTCATTCCTGAGGACGCCAGGAAGTCCCTCCACCTCAAGGCAGGAGACCAGTTCGTCGTGATCTGGAACGATGACACCGTCATACTGAAGACGATCGCTC
>CAZJJT010000416.1:3100-4650 GCA_964546395.1 uncultured Fibrobacterota bacterium | reverse complement strand
CGGTGGTCGGCGTGGTGCACAACGGCGCCGAGCTGATCCGGCGAGCCTACGAGAAACGCAACACGCACTTCTCGGAGATGAGCGGGAACGAGGTCAACCAGACCGAACTCATCGCCACGCTTATCAACCAGGAGGACTCGTTCGAATCGGGGATCCAGCGGGCACAGGAGGCGATCGAGGGCTCGTGCTCGCTGCTCATCCTCACGAAGGACTGCATCATTGCCGCGCGCGACCGCCTCGGCCGCACGCCCGTCATCCTCGGCAAGGGACGCAACGGCTACCTGATCACGCTTGAGACGTGCGCGTTTCCCAACCTCGACTGCGAACACGTGCGCGACCTTGGGCCGGGCGAAGTCGTGCGTGTCACCGCCGAGGGGGTGGAGACCCTCGTTCAGCCGGGTGAGCAGATGCAGATCTGCTCGTTCCTCTGGGTCTACTACGGCTACCCGGCGTCGAGCTACGAAGGGGTCAACGTTGAGATGGCCCGCTACAATTGCGGTGCGGCCCTTGCGCGGGCCGACTCGGTGGAAGTGGATGCCGTGGCGGGCATTCCCGACTCCGGCACCGCGCACGCGATGGGATACGCGGTGGAGAAGAGACTTCCGTTCACGCGGCCGTTCGTGAAGTACACGCCGACCTGGCCCCGCAGTTTCATGCCCCAGGACCAGGCGACGCGTGACCTGGTGGCCCGCATGAAGCTTATCCCGGTGCGCGAGCTGACCCAGGGACAACGCCTGCTGTTCTGCGAAGACTCCATTGTCCGGGGCACCCAGCTGCGCGACACCGTGCAACGGCTGTTCGACTACGGCGCGGCGGAAGTCCACATGCGGCCCGCCTGCCCGCCCCTGCTGTTCGGCTGCAAGTACCTGAACTTCTCGCGCAGCAAGAGTGAGATGGATCTGGCCGCACGGCGGGCAATCCGCGAACTCGAAGGAGACACACCGGTCGACCTCTCCGCCTACACCGACTGCACCTCTGACAAGTACCACGACATGGTCGACAGAGTCTCGCAGCGCATCGGTCTTACCACGCTGAAGTACCAGTGCCTTGACGACATGACCACCGCGATCGGCGTACCGCGGAAGAAGCTCTGCACGTACTGCTGGGACGGGTGCGAAGGCTGTGGGAAACATGAGCAGTGAGAATCGAGGAGGGAGGGCGGAAGCAAGCCCTTCTCACTTCTCGGTTCTGGATTCCTGCTTCCTCTCGCACTACTGTCCATGCGCCTGCATCGAATCGGCCACCATCTGCTCGACTTCGACCAGCAGTTCACTGTCGGGGTTGTGGCCGCGACCCTTGACAACCCAGCGCCGGGCCTGGCGGTAGTCCTGTTGAGCAACATAGAGTGAGATCAGGTTGGCGTAGCTCTCGGGTATGTCGTGTCTCCGCGAGATCGCCGTCAGGTAGCACCGCTCCGCTTCCTCGAACTCCCCTCGCCACGCCAGGATAGCGCCCAGGTTGTTGTACGCCAGGTAGTAGGTCGAGTCGCTCGCCAGTATCCGCCGATAGATCGCTTCTGCGGCGTCCGCGCTGTCGGCCTGCTGAAGATC
>CAZJJT010000416.1:0-3090 GCA_964546395.1 uncultured Fibrobacterota bacterium | reverse complement strand
AACGGCGCGGTTGTACAAGCTGTCGTTGCGCTCGAACACCGTGGTCTGCGCTCCGGCCCCGCCCCTCGCCTGCTGCAGACTCCCATATCGCGCCTCGATATCGCTGTTACGTATGGAGGCGTCGATCCGTCGTGCCTTCGAGTAGTACGCCCATGCCCGCTCGATATCACCGAGGTTATATGCGGCCACGGCGAGGTTATACTGCACGAGGGCATCCGAAGGTGCCACTGCCGCCAACTGCTCGTACCACACCTGCGCCTTCTTCCATTCTTTGAGCGCCACCGCAGCGTTGCCCGCCAGACGGCACAGGTCGGTCCGATCCTGGCCGCGTGCGCGAGCCGACAGTCGCTGGCATGCCACGAGCACATCTGCATGCCGAGCGCAGGCGTACGACGCGAGTGCGAGGTTGTACTGACCGGCGAAGCTCGTGTCGTTCAGCGCTCTGAGTGTCTCCATGGCCTTATCACAGGATCCCTCGGCAAACGCGATGTGTGCCTCGAGTTCGGCCCGCTGACGCTGCCAGGTCTCGCCGCTCGGCACACACCCCAGGCACTCACGTGCCTTCGCCCCCTGCTTGCGTGCCGCGTAGATCCGTCCCAACTGAAGGCAATCGTGGCCATCGCGCTCGCGGACCTTCTCCAGGGCCGCTACTGCCCCCGCGGTATCGCCCTGCTGAAGGGCCATGTCCGCTCTCGCGCGCAGCGCCAGTGGGTCGCCGCCAAACTCCTTCTGCAGCAGCGCCGCCATGCTTCCCGCCTTGTCCCTTCGCCCGGCCTTCCGCGCTGCAAGGAACGCACTGTAGGCCGCTTCCTTGCGCCGTGGTGAGTCGAGTGCCTGGGAGTATGACTCGAACGCCGCGACGTAGTTGCCAAGGCCAGTCTGGGCATTACCGATATTGATGCTCAGGCCAGGGTCACCACTCTTGAGCAGCGCCGCCTTGCGATAGTAGTCAAGCGCCGCCTGGTAGCTGCCCTTCTCTTCCGCCGCGAGTCCGAGGTTGATGAGCAGCACGGGGTTCGTGGGGTCTTCCTTCAGGTTCTTCTCCCATAGTCCCTGTGCCTGTTCCGCCTTGCCGCTGCGATTGAGCACGAACGCCAGCAGGCCCCGTGCGGCCGGATTGTCCGGCTTCGCCTTCAGGCTGCGCTCGAAGAAGTCACGGGCCCTGTCAAGTTCATCCAGCTCCATGTGCGCATAGCCAATCTGGTAGAAGAGCCGCCACTTGTTCCCTTCCCACTTCTCGTAAAGCCCGTTCAGTACCTCCAGTGCTCTCTTCTGGCGGCCGGCAAGGAACAGCAGGTCAACCAGTTCCTGCTCGGTCTTCAGCTCCACAACGAAGCGTTCCCGCGCAGTTTCCAGCACTGCTACCGCTTTGTCGAGTTCGTGGAGTGCCCGAAGATAGATGGCCATGTGACGGCAAATGCGCTCGTCACGCTGTGCCTCCGGGACCGACTCAAGCGTGGCAACGGCCTTGCGGCTGTCGCCGAGATGATAGTACAGCACCGACAGTGCGAACGCCGCATCCGCGCAGGAATCCCTGCATGCTCGCAACTGCGCTTCGGCCGCAACAGCTGCCTTGCCCAACTCCCCCGCCGACTTGCCCGACAGTGCCAGGTTCAGCTGGGCACTGCGAAGGTCGGGGTCCACCGCCAGGGCCTTCCTGAATGCGGCAGTTGCCGAGTCGACACGACCCTGGCGGTGGAACACGACGCCAAGAAGGTCGTAATACTCTCCCTTCCTGTCCATCCCGATGGCCTCGCGTATGAGTCTCAACGACAGGTCGAGTTCGTTGCGACGCATCGCGGACAACGCCCGCAGGTGAAGTACCGTGGGGTCCTTCAGCGAATCCCCGAGCATCTCCCAGAGCTTCTCGGCCAGCCCGAACTCTTTCGCATGGAAGTACACCTGCGCGGCGTTGTACAGCAGGATGGCGTCACGCGGGTAGTACTTGAGCCCGGTCTCGAAGTAACGCCGTGCCGCAGCCGCATCGCCGCACTCGCGGCTTACCACGCCCGCGAGGATCCACCCCTCGGCACTCGCCTTCGACTGCGTCTTCTTGAGATACGCCTCGATAACCGTGCGTGCCTCAGCAGGCTTCTTCTGGTCGTGCAGCGAAGACGCGGCCTGCACGAGAAGTTCAGCCGGGCCGCCGTTGTCAACCGCGGCGCGCAGCAGCGATGCAGCCTGTTCGTGCTGTCCACGCGCCGCAGCAACGGCCCCGAGCATCCGCAGGGCCTCAGCGTGGTTCCTGTGCTCGCCAAGAACCGCTTCGGCTCCCGCCGTATCCTTCGCCACGATCAGCGCATACGCGTAGTGACTCCAGACATCGACGTCCCTCTCCGCGACCTTGAATGCCCGCCGGTACCACTCGAGGGCCGCCGCCTGCTCGCCCTTGCGCTGGTACGTCCGCCCCATCAGCACCATGGCCTCGTAGAACTGACGGTTCTGCTTCAGCGCCGATTCCAGATACTCGATGCAGCGATCCCCGTTGCGCTCGTACTGAGCCAGTACGGCGAGGTTGTACCAGGCGATGTGGTAGCGGGGCTCACGCCCGGTGATCCCCTGCCAAATCCGACGCGCCTCCGACACCGTCCCCTTGCGGAAGAACACCACCCCCCGGTTGTTCTCGGCATCGGTGTAGTCGGCCAGCTTCACCAGCGCTTCTTCGAACAGCGCCAGTGCAGCGTCCAGTTCGTTCTTGTCGAGCATCTCGAGGCCCTTGCGGTTCAGCTCGTAGGCCTCGTCGGCCCCGCGCAGCACCGCCGAGGGCATCGCGTCCTCCTGCCCCTCGCCGAAGTCAAGCTCGATCTCCACGGCCTGCGCCACACCGGCGGTGCAGAGGACGGCAACGGTGAACCACAGCGGCATCCTGCTCATGTTGTCTGCTTCTCCTCGTGGAATGCGATGTGCGACGGGAGCTGATCGTAGGAGGTGAACACGACATCCGGGACAACGGTGCCCTCGAGGTCATGCACATAGGCAGTACGCGAGTCACCGGCGAAGAACGCGGTGCGCATGCCGATCTCCTGTGCCGGCAGGATATCGGTGGCAAGATCGTTGCCGACGAATACGGTCTGCGAGGGAAGGATGTGT
>CAZJJT010000415.1:0-4673 GCA_964546395.1 uncultured Fibrobacterota bacterium | reverse complement strand
CCGCTGGAGGACGATATCGCGTCGGTGGCCTACTGGTACCAGGCCGAGCCGCACAACCCGTTCCCGAAGCTACCGTCGAGGGATGAAGTGGAGATAGTGTAGGGCGAGCCGTTACGTATCATCGGCTCGCTCCTCGACGCGCAGTACCGCTATCGGTTGATCAGCAGCGCCCCCCAGCAGCGGGGCACCGTCAGTTCGGCGGTCCGGCGCAGACCCGCGGCGGCGGCATGGTCTATCGTGCGCTCGAACGCCGCGTGGTTCACATGTCCTTTTGGCTCAGCCAGATGCACTGTGCCGCCGGGCCTGAGCGCATGCGCGATCTGCACAAACAGCCCCTGCTGGTCGGGGATCTCGTGGACCACGGCGGCAAGCAGGCAGAAATCGAACGTGCCCGCATGTTGCTCGAGTCCGAGTGACTCGCGTGAGCACTGCCGCCCTTCCACCCGTCCCGCCAGCCCGGCCTTCAGCACCCGCCGGTCGAGTTCGCGCAGCATCCGCTCCTGCACGTCCACGCACACCACGCGGCCCCGCTCTCCCACCATCCGCGCCATCGGCAGCGTGAAGTACCCCATGCCCGGGCCGACTTCGAGCACACGCATACCCTCCTTCACGTACGGCCCGAGTTGCCGCTGAGGACTCCCCCCGAGCACGCTGCGCAGGGGACTTGCGAGGATGTACCCAATCCACCAGGGACAAACGTGAGTCATGGTTTCGCTCCTTGCTGTCTGCAGGTATCGTGTGTGTCTGCACCTGCAATGACGAAGCAAGGAGCGGAGTATTGCACGGCCCTCGCATTACCGTGAGAACACTTGCTCGGGGCACCCTGTGCCGCTGCGGAACACTCCCGGGGCAAGTGAACGCATCGACATCGCGGCCGGTACCAGTCGTCCTTCGAGCGTGACCCGCACCTCGCCCGTCACGGCTGGCCGGGGCGTGGCTGCCCTGCGCAGTGAGGGCTTCACTGCAACGACCGGCGGCGAGTAGCCGCTCGCGACCAGTGAGAGGATGCTCTCGCCGGCAAGCGAGATCGAACCCCTGTTCACCATGCCGACATCGACACAGTTGTCGCTGGGTGTGGAGCGGCAGCCGTGCAGTTGTGTGGGAATGTCGGTGCCGTTCAGCGAAATGCTCTTCGTGGAGGTACTGGTGTTGAGGATGACCACGGCGAGTGTCTGCTCGGTGGGATGGCGATAGGCCAGCACATGCACGTACTCATCATCGCTGGTGACCTCCATCTGCACCGCACCCGGCCTGACATAGCGAGCGAACTGCTTCATCACGTAGTACTCACGGGTCTTGTTGCCGTTCCAGATCAGCGAATAGCCCTCATCCCAGGAGTTGTACGACGAGAGGACCCAGTAGCAGAACAGCTCGACCTTGCCATATTTCAGAGCCGTGTACACTGCCTGTGCCAACTGCCACGCGCCGGGTTTGGTTCCTGACTGCCACCCGCTGGTGGTCCCGCCGTACCACGAGTCGTGGAACCCCGACATCTCTGTCTGCCACACCGGGAGTCCCTGCGCGGCGCCGTAGGACGCGATACCGCGCGTACCGCCCCACGCCTGGGCCGCGTCCGAAGTCGAGATCGGGTTCACACCGTCGGAGTACCCGTGCACCGAGACTGCCCCGATATACTGGCGTGCCTGCGGGTCGGCGACACTCCACTGGATCATGGGAGTGACCGTGAACGCGGTCAGCATGTCTTCGGCCAGGAACACGGGAGTCTGGATCCCGCCGGTGCGCAACGTCTGACCGACTACCTTCAGCATGTCGCGGTAGGTTTCCTTCGTGTACTCGCAGGAGTTGTACGGCTCCGGGAACCGCGGCTCATTCTGCGGGCTGAGTGCGTACAGGTCGATACCCACGTCACGTTTGAAATCGGTGACATACTTCCCGAGATGGTTGCCGAATGCCGCGTAGTACTGCGGCAGCAGGTGCCCGCCGTTGATCGTCGAGTTGTTGTCTTTCATGGATGCCGGGGGGCTCCACGGGACCGCGATGAATGTGCTTACGCCGCGTTGACGAAGCTGTGCGAGTACCGAGAACGCCGGGAACGCGCCCCCCTCGGGCTCTATGACCGCACGGTGTACCGACAGGCCCATGTCGTTCACCAGGTCGTCCACGCTGCCGTTGATCCCCGTCCCGCCGAACCCAAGGATGGTCTGGTACGAGACCGCGTGGTCGATGCTCACCGTCGCCGCGTCAACACTCCCCGCTGCTGCCAGTGCGGCCGCAGCCAGAAACCCGATAGCTCTGTGCATGGTCTCCTCCTCCCCCTCGTTCAGAATGTAGTGGTATATTGGCTCAATCCTGCTGTTCGTTTGACTGAATTTGTGCTATATTGATACAATGGCTAGAAAACTCCAGTTCGTCGATGTGTGTCCGGGGGGCGGCCAGCTGCATGTCAAGCAGACCATCCTGCAGGGCCACTACCGCACGTTTGCGCACGCGCACGATTTCTGGGAGTTCTTCTTCGTCACCTCCGGGACGGTCCGCCTCCACGTGAACGGTGCTTCGTTCGACCTTCCCTGCGGCTCGCTCTGCCTGGCGGTTCCCACCGATGAGCACTGCTTCCAGAACCCGTCGGGAGTGGAGCGCTCGACATTTACGAACGTAGCGGTATCGGATGAAGTGGTGCGCGACGTGTCGTCGCTGGTGCCCGTCGCGCCTCGCCGTGCGAGCCGGCAGGTGCCGCTGGTGCTGCAGTCGGTCCCGGAGCAACTCGCGGCGCTTGTTGCGCGGGCGGGGAGGCTGCTGGACGGGGCTGAGCCGCTGGACAACGCCACGCAGCGGATGCTGGCTATCGCGCTGACCACGGCGCTGTTTGCCGAGTTTGCAGTGGTGTCGCGCGGCGGGCCGGGCGATCGCTCGGTCCCTCCGTGGCTGCGACTGGCGATGCGGGAAATGGAGAAGCGGGACAACTATCTTGCCGGTCTGCCCGTGTTGCTGAAGCTGTGCGGCAAGTCACAGGAGCACGTGACACGCACGATGAAGAAGTGCTGCGGGATGTCTCCCACGGGCTTTGTCAACCAGATACGTCTGCGTGAAGCGGCACGGATGCTGCGGGACACCAACGGCAGGGTGCTGCCCATCGCCCTGGACTCCGGGTTCGGCAACATGTCGCATTTCCTCGCCTTGTTCCGCAAGCGCTACGGCTGTTCGCCGCGCGAGTACCGCCGCCAGCAGCGGCTGGTGGTGGACCCGGTGACACTGGGGTGAGGGTACGGTTGGGAAGGGGCGAGTGTGGCCGATGTACTTTGCCTCCAGGAACAGGACCTGCCCCGTACCCCTCTGGAGTCCTCTCGCGTGCCCTCCCGCAAGCCTCTCAACGTCGGTGTTGTCGGCTGCGGCATGGTCAGCGAGACCTACCTCAGCGAAGCAGCCAGGTTCGACGATATCGCCATCGTTGCGCTGAGCGACCGCGACATGGACCGTGCCCGGGCACGTGCCGGTGAGTTCGGGATCGCCGAGGCGTGCCCGGTGGATGAACTCATGTGCAGGGAGGGCGTCGACATCATTCTCAATCTCACCACCCCGCAGTCGCATGCGCCGGTGGCACTGCGCGCGATCGAGGCGGGCAAGCACGTCTACAACGAGAAGCCGCTCGCGGCGACCGTGCCCGATGCCCGTTCGGTCCTCGCGGCAGCCCACGAGCACAATCTGCGTGTCGGATGTGCGCCTGACACGTTCCTCGGCGGGGCGATCCAGACAGCCATGACGGCGATTGATGAGGGGCAGATAGGCACGCCGATCAGCGCATCGGGCGCGGTGCTTCTGGGCGGACCCGAATGGTGGCACCCCGAACCGGAGAGTTTCCTGCAGCAGGGCGGCGGCCCGATGTTCGATATCGGGGTGTACTATCTCACCGCCCTGGTCGCGTGCATCGGGCCGATCGGGCGTGTTGCCGGCACAACGCGTGTCACCAACCCGGAACGCACCATCTTCCGGGGTCCGCGGGCAGGCACGGCGTTCGCGGTGTCAACTCCCACGCATGTCGCCGGCACCTTCGCATTCCGCAGCGGGGCGGTCGGCACGCTCACGATGAGTTTCGATGTGACCGGGAGACACGGCTTCGAGCTTGGGATCCAGGGCACCGAGGGCTCGCTGCGCGTGCCTGATGTCTGTCACTACGGCGAGACGTGGCGGGGGCCGACGCCTGTCAGTATCTGGCGGCGGGGGGAGAAAGGCTGGGGCGACCTCGCATTCTCTCACGGGTACCGCGCGCCCTCGCACGGCATCGGCATGGCCGACATGGCGAAGGCGATTCGCACGGGAAGACCGCACCGCGCGAGCGGCGAGCTGGCGTTCCACGTGTTGGAGGTCATGCAGGCGTTCATCGACTCCTCGGCGCAGCGCACGCACATCGACATCAGCAGTACCTGTGAGCGCCCGCGCGCGATGCCGCCGAAACTGAGGCCCGGCGAGCTGGACTGAGTTCTGCTGTTCCCGCAGGCGGCCTCGCAGCAGGTATCGGCACGGTGTGGGTGTGGAGTGTTGAAGTGCTATTTTCCCCAACCATGCTCCACCGCGCTGTTGGTGTTATCGTGCTGCAGGTACTGTCGGCCCTGGCTGTCAAGGCCGCCGGGCCCGTCGCGCCAATCGATTCGGGATTCGGCGCCGACGGTCCGTACCGATGGGTGGCTGACAGTGTGCCCGAAGTCGCGTTCGGGCAC
>CAZJJT010000414.1:0-4690 GCA_964546395.1 uncultured Fibrobacterota bacterium | reverse complement strand
CCGCATGGTGCGCATGTCGACCTCTTTCAGCGGCACGCCACCGCAGGTCACAAACTCTTCCTTGTGCGCGCTGCGCCCGACAACACTCAGTCGGCAGTTGGTGAGCTGGCCGGCCAGTGCGTGCAAGTGTACGCGAGAGAGGTTGGCCCACGCAAGCCCCTGTCCGCAACCGGCCGCCGCAGTCAGCGACTGCCAGAGACGCAGAGGGAGCGCGAAGGGACAACGGCTGGCGACGGCCGCCCTGGCATCGGCGTCACGCAGCGCGCCCAGGTCTTCGCGCAGCTGCTCCTGACCAAGAGACGGGAGCCAGTTCACCACGAGCGTGGCGCGATAGTCTGCGTCGTGGAGTTCGCGCGCGTGCACCGAACTCAGGCGCAGCACGCACGGCCCGGAGACGCCTTCGTGGGTAACCAGCACCGGCCCCCGCACGCGGGACTTGTGGCCGTCGAACCCAAGCCGCACATCGGCGACACTCACACCCGCCAGGCCTGACAATCGCGGGTCCTCCACGCGCACGCCGAACAACGAGGGCACCGGCGCCACGACGGTGTGTCCGAGTTGTGTTGCGAGCCGGTACGCTGCCGTGTCTCCCCCACCACCCGCCAGTACCACGGCGGATGACATGATTGCGTTGCCGCTGTCGGATACGACGCGGAACCCGTCGGCAGTGCGTTCGACCTCCAGGACCGCGGTTCCCGTGCGTACGTCGATCCCCGCCCCGGCCAACTCGCGCCCCAGGCACTCCACCACGGTTGCCGCGCGGCCGGTTGATGGGAACACGCGGTTCTCGTCTTCGACGGTGAGTGCAACACCGCGCTCCTCGAACCACGCCATGGTCTCGGCGGGACCGAACCGCGTGAGCGGCCCAATCAGTTCGCGTGCGCCGCGCGGGTAGCTCGCGGCGAGAACCCGGGGCTGCGCGACTGCGTTGGTCAGGTTGCAGCGGCCGCCGCCCGACAGGCGGACCTTGCCAAGGAGTTCGGGCGCCTTCTCGAGGAGCACGACCCGACACTCAGGCGCCTGCGCCCGTGCCGCCAGGGCCGCGAACACGCCGGCCGGTCCGCCGCCGGCGATCGCTATGCGTTCGTGGTGTCGCATGGTGCCGCTGTTCCTGTGCGTGGCGAGCCTGCTGTGTCCTGTCCCGGAACATACCGCCTGCCCTGTGCCGGCGGACAGTCGTATAATATCCGACACTGTGCAGAGCGCTCCACAAACCTTGGGATCTCCATATCCCTCTGTACACCAACATCATGGGCTCGTGTGGCATGTATGAATATGTTGCGTTATGCCGAGCATGGAGTTACATTGTAATGAGCGGTGACGGCAGGCTGGCAGGAGGGGCAGTCTGCGTCCGGGGACTTAGCAATGGGGAGATCCTGATGACAGGAGAGCGATCACTGGTGTTCGTCGGTATGGCTGCCGTCCTTGCGTTGGCCCCACACGTACGCGCTGCCGAGTACCTCCTTCCCGACACGCTCTGGATCCCGGTCATATTCTACGACTTCCACTACGACGACCCACCCACCGTGGTCAACCCCGACTTCGGCGCCACCAACTGCGGTACCAACACGGGAATGGTTCAGAACACCTTGGATGCCGACCGCAAACCGATCATGGCCGATGGTTCATGCGGCAGCACACACCTCAACCAGTGGTTCAGGCCGAGCGGTGCCACGGGGACCGTGTTTGACTGGCGGAGCAACCGCTGGACAGCAGGCGTGGTCGCGCGCCCCGGGCACCCCGGTGAGCTCATCGGCAATGCCTGGGACTCGACCGACACCATGGTGAACGTCGTGATCTACGACTCGCTCCCGTTCACAATCGAGGACAGTGCGACGGGCACATACCGGTTCCTCCGCACCAACAAGGATGCGTTCTACTGGCTGGACGGGCGGGGGTTCGGTGAGGAACCGGCCGGCAGTGGCCACAACTACGCTTTCACGATGGAGCTGCACCACGAGTTCCTGTACCAGGGCGGCGAGCAGTTCCGCTTCGCAGGTGACGATGACGTCTGGGTGTTTGTCAACGGCCGGTTGGCACAGGACCTGGGCGGCATGCAGGCGGCGGCGGCAAAGACGATATACCTCGACGACATGCAGGCCGAACTCGGTATCGCCGTCGGCAACGAGTACATCTTCGACTTCTTCTACTGCGAACGTCATGAGCCGCAGTCCGACTGCGATATCATGACGAATATCCTGACCCCGACCAAACCCAAATACCTTGTCCTCACGAATAGCCCCACCATGCCGGTCCTGCCCATCGTGCCCGGTGACACGAACATCATCGGCGGAACCACGGTGGTGCAGGCAGGCGACACGCTGGGGCTCTGGGCATGGCCGGTCGATGACTCCAACGAGGTGCGTACCGAGTGGCTCGACAACATGGTGTGGGACGTGCGCGACTCGCTGAACAACCCGATCAACCAGAACGTGTTTACCGGGGGCAGTGCCGAACTGCTTCTGACCGAAGCCTACGGGACTATCAGCATCTACATCACCTACTACGACCCGGACTACCCGGAAGTCACGTTCACGCGGATACTCAAGATCAACGTCGAGCCCGGTCCAGCCGACCATATCGTAATCGAAGGGAGTCCCGACAGCACGCTCAGCCTGCGCAACGACAACCCGATCGAGATAGTGACAATCCCGCTTGCTCAGAGCACGTTCGACGTGTACGCGATCGTGCGGGACGCGAACGGCAACTGGATCGGCCATGCCACCCAGGCGGACTGGCGCAGCCTCGACTCTGCCGTGGTGACCGCTGGTGACGGTGATGAGCCGCAGCTCGGCGAGGGCACCATCGTGCGCGTGGGAAGCGTCGGCCAGACGTTCGTGGTCGCATCACAGTCGGGCATGAGCGACACCGTGCCGGTGGTCCTTGAGGGCGTGCCCTACGACGCAATCCGCATCGTCGGCGCGGCAATTGTCAACGACACGCTGCGGTTCAACACCGGGGCCGCGGCGAGCCTGAGCGCCGAGGGACGTCAGGCAGGTACGAACACCTGGGAGCTGCTCGAGGTCCGCTGGGACAGCCCCGGGCTGACCCTCTCGCCATCGGCGCCATCGTGGGATGATGTCTGGAGCAGTTTCACCGGCGTAACGCCCGACACCGGCCTCATCGTGATCCGCCGCACAGTCGACAGCACCACCCTGAGCGACACCGTCGTGTGCATCGTCGTGCAGAACATCCCTTCGTCTCCTCCTCACCATGTGATCATCGAGGGCTCACCCAACTGGGCCGTCAGCCCAACCCATGACAACCCGATCGACACCGTTCGTATCGCCCAGAACGAGGACATCGCGAGGGTGTACGCACTCGTCCGTGACGAGTTCGGAACGTTCTACAGTTTCTCATTCGGCACCTCATGGACCACCTCCGACTCCAGTGTCATTACGGTCCGGGCGGGCATGGACCCTATTGGCGAGGGGTTCATCACCCGCGTGGGGGTCAGCGGGACCGCGGTCATCACCGCAACCAACTCCGCGCTCCCCGAGCTGACAGTGCGAACCGACAGCGCGGTGGTAGTCCTTCTCGGCTACGCATACGATTCGCTCCGGTTCGTGGTCATGACGCCAACCGGTCCCGTGCCAATCACTGAACTCTCGTCGCTTGTGCTCACCGACACCACCATTGTTGTGCAGGGCCGCACCCCGACGGGTACCTGGGAGGACGTGCAGGTGAACTGGAGCACGTCGCTCGGGTTGCCGGTCGACCCCTCAGCTCCGCAGCGGGCTTCGGCGTGGACATTCCATTTCACGGATGCCGACTCCGGGTGGATCGAGGTCACGCTGGGCATGGACAGTCTCCAGATCACCGCTCGGATCCCGGTTGTCGGTCAACCCGTCGACGTTCACAGCCACCACTTGCTTGTCGAAGGTGACCTTGGGAGGATTCCGCAGCCTGGCGACAACCCAATCGACACAGTCCGCATTGCCCGTGATGACACGACTGCCACGGTGTACGCGGTAGTGCGCGATTACCTCGGCAACTACGTCCGCTTCTCGAACCCGACGGTGTGGCTGAGTCTCGACCCGGGCATTGTCTCGGTCGTGTCCTCGCAACCGACGCTTGGCGGGGCCACACTCAGACGACTCGTGTTCAACCAGGCGGACACCGCCCGCATCGTGGCAACCGACAACGCCAGCGACATCGGCGCACAATCGGACACCGTGGTCGTGATCCTTCTCGACTTCTGCTACACCACCTTCCGGTTCCTGGTGAGCGGCGCGGTTTCCGACAGCCTGGTCCTGGCTGTTGGCGACACTGCGACCGTGGCCATCCAGGGACAGAACCCGAACACGGGCTACTGGGACAACGTCGAGGGAGCATGGACGGTCTCGGGGGTGTCAACCGCGGCGGTCCCCCCCACACGTTCGGACACATGGCCCATCGGCTCGACGGTCTTCCCCGACCCCGGCACCGGACTCATCGTGGTGTCGCTGGCGTGTGAGCAGGTGGACACACTGCCCGTGCGTATCTGGACCACTCCGCGCCTGGCAGGCGCACTCACGGGTGATGCCGATGCCGACGGGTACCTCGACCGTATCGAACTGCAGTTCGACATGCCGATCACTCTTCCCGGCTCGCTCAACGGCACCATCACGGTGACGAATGGAACCGACACGCTGCAGGTGGGCAGCATCGTGAAGCACCCCGGGTCCGACTCTCTCTACACGGCCTACCT
>CAZJJT010000413.1:0-4693 GCA_964546395.1 uncultured Fibrobacterota bacterium | reverse complement strand
TGATTGGCTGACGTGCACAATCGCATACCGCACCCCCGGTATCGACAAGCTCGAGAGGCGCGACGATGTTGCGGCGCTGTGGGACCTGCGCGTGCATCCCGAGCGCCGCCGGCGCGGTATCGGTGCCAGGCTGTTCGGCGCAGCCGTGTCGTGGAGTGAGGAACGCGGGTGCCCGACAGCAAAGACACGCATGCCGCGATAGAGCCCCGGGGTTACCCGGCCTCGGGCATCCCATATACGCATCACAGTTGAGGGCCGCGATCTGGTGTATGCTGGGTCGGCGCCCTTGCTCCGGCCTCCGCGCTACCGCCAGCAGTTTCCCTACGTACCACCTGCCGGGTCACGCATGCGGCAGGCCAGGGGAGAGTGCCGCGAGCCCTTCCTCCACGTACTCCGCACCGAAGTGGCCGTTGTCGCGGTAGTCCTGCAGCAACTGGGGGAGGCACCTGAAGAAAGCGGCGATCACCTTCCTGTCGAACTGCTTCCCGGTGCCCTTGGTGAGGATGCCGAGGACCTGGGGCAGCGGCATGGGTTCAGGCCCCAGCGTCTTTTCGTCGGTGTACTTGGGGTAGTCGCGGCGTGAGGTGAGGGCGTCGAAGACGTCGGCAACAGCCAGCACCTTTGTGCCGACCTGCAGCTGGTCACCCTTGAGGCCGAAGGGGTACCCGGAGCCGTCCACCCGCTCATGGTGACGCGACGCGATGTCGGGGACCGCTTTGAGGCTCTCGGGAAAACGAAACGTCTTGAGAATATCCAGCGTTCGTGCCGGGTGGGTGTTCATCACTTCCCGGTCTTCCGCGGAGAACGGCCCGTGCAGCAGTCCGGCATACTTGATGGCGGCCAGCTCCTGCGAGGACAGCCCCAGCTCTTCGGCGATATAGCGCGAGTACTCGGTGACGCGCTGCGAGTGCCCCGCGGTGAGGTGGTGCTTGGCGTCAACCATGGCCGAGAGTGTACGGATGGCGCTTTCGAACAGCAACTGGACCTCTTCGTGCAGCAGCGCATTGTGTATGAGCTGGGCCGTGTGGTTGGCGATGCTCGTGATGAGCTGCAGGTCCTTCTCGGTGAACACGTTCGCGGCTGCGGAGGACTCCAGGGCAAGGGCGCCCAGCAGCCGGTCCTCGCGCAGGAACGGGACGGCGATGGACGAACGGATGCCGCGCGCCATTATGGAGTCGGCCAGGGTGAAACGCTCGTCGGTCTGCACATCGGAGGCGAGCACGCCGCTCTTCTCCGCGATGACATGCTCGAGCAGCGTGGAGGACACGGTGAAACTGTCGCACTCGCTGCTCATGCGCTGGGCACGAGGCGCGAGTTGGCCCTGGCTGTCCGCCAGCAGGATTATCCCCAGGTCATAGTTGAGGAATTCGAAGGTGCGGTCGAGTATACGGTGCAGAACCGCATCGATACTGGTGTCGATGCCGATATCACGCTGTATCTCGTAGGTCAGCCGCAGTCTCTCGTAGTCCGCCCGCAGCAACTCGTTATCGTCCACCTCGTTCTGCGGCAGGAAATCCCGCTCACGCTCGAGCTTGGTCTGGACCTTGATCTCGCTGTGTGTCTCGCGGAGTCTGACCTCTGTACCGGGCTCGTCGTCCGCCTGCTCCATGCGGAACTCGCAGCGTACATTCCCCAGACGCACCCGTGCGCCGTCCTGCAGTTTGGCCCGCTTGACACGCCGGCCGTCAACGTAGGTGCCGTTGGCGCTCCCCAGATCCTCCACGAAAAAGTGGCCCGATCGGTCGCAGACGATCCTGCAGTGCTGCTTGGATACCGTGCCGCTGGAGAGGACGATACGGTTGCCTGCCGTGCGTCCGATCGTGGTGAACTTGCCCAGGGTGACAGGCGTGGGGCCCTTGGACGACTGGATGATCAGCTTGGGCATGGATCCCCGGGATGCGTAATATGGCGCTCCTGTTGCATTGTCCATTGTTTCGGACGCAGCGTCAAGGATCAGGATGCCCTGCGTCAGGGCGCCGCGTGGTCCTTGCCGGATTCGCTCCTCCCGGATTAGACCAACCCCCGCATCTTCAGAACACGCGAACCGCGCGAACCTTGAGCCGGGCAATCTTGTGCCAGCCGGGCGGCGCACCCATTATCCCCGCGCCACGAGGGCTGGAACCAATCGTCGTATCCCCCGACATCCAACTCACTGCACAGGCGGGACGCAATGCCCGTGTCGCTGCAGTACCTGACAACCGCCACGGTGTTGGCCGCGCCGATACCGAAGGCCGTGTCGGTATGGCTGATGTAGGACCCCGCGCAACCCCACTGTGCTGTGATGCTCAGGTCGCGGTCCCCTCGGCGTTGGTCGCGTACGCCCGCACGTGGTAGGTGGTGTTCGGGGCAGGCCCGAAGAGCCCGATAGTGTGCGTACCGGTTGCGGGGTTCGACGACGGCTACAGCGCGCACCTGTTCGATCTCACCACTTGCAATTCCAACGGTGCCGCCGCGGTGCAGGCCATGGTGGATTTCATCGTGAACCCGGGCTGGCGCCCGCTGTCCGGCGCGCGTGACTGCGTGGTGGAAGTCGAGGGGTATGTGAAAGAGCGTGGTACCACCGGCCCCGCGCCTGCGAGGGTCGTCTGAGTTGCCCGGCAGAACCCATATTGGTACTGCGGGCACGGCGAGACTCGTCGTCCGCACGAAAGGTCATGCTGTCGTGATATACCGTGGCAAACGCTATGAAACCGATGCGGGGATCGTGGTGACCGGCGTGGGTGTCGATGTAGCCGAGCGACCGGGACTCACGATCGATCGCCCACGCGGCACACGCGACTTCCACCTGGTCTGCTTCCGCTCGCCGATACTGCTTCGGCTCAACGGCACCGTGGTCCAGGCCCGCGCGGGCGCCTGTATCCTGTATAGCCAGCATTCGCGACAATGGTACACGGGCGGCGGCCGGTCGTTCACCAACGACTGGATTCGGTTCCAGGGGCCCCGCGCCGAGAGCGCGGTGCGTGAGCACGGACCGCCCGTTGACACGGTTCTGTACCCGACGACCAGTGCGCTGGGTGTGCGTGACACGATCAAGGGTGTCTACTTCAGCCTCCGAATCCGAGGACTGCACTGGGACCATTCGGCGGCCAACAGGGTGCACAACCTGCTGATCTAGCTGAAAGCGGCAGCTGCCGCGGACTGGCGACCGCCCTCGGAGACCGAAGACCGGGTTCGAGCTGTGCACCAGGCGATGCTTGCCGACCCGTTCCGTCAGTGGCGCCTGAGCGAAATGGCCGCGGCTGCGGCGCTAAGCCCGAAACGGTTCGGGGTACTGTACCGCCGGTTCATCAAGGCTACACCGCTCAAGACACTTATCCACGTGCGCATGCACCACGCGCGCGGTCTCCTCGCCGCAGGTGAACTCACGGTCCGCCAGGTCGCCTTCGAATGCGGCTACGAGGATCCGGCCTACTTCTGTCGGCTGTTCAAGAAACGGTTCGGCGTCACGCCTGCAGGATACCGGGCCTCCGGCCCGTCTGCCGACAGCGGCTCCTGACCACCTTCCTGCCTGGCGCGAATGTCCTATTCTGTGGCGTGAATATGCAGCGCATTTCGGCCCGTACCCCCTAGGTTATCTCCTGAGACTGGTGCTGCTCATTCCATCCGGGAGAGAACTGTATGAAGGCTGTGCCGTCAATCCTCGTTGTATCACTTGGCTGTGTCGCGTGGTTGAACGCCGCAACAGTCACCGTCGATACCACTGCGCCGCACCAAACCATGTCGGGGTGGGAAGCGGTGGCGCAGATGATGAACGCCGAGAACAGCGCGATGTTCGCCACCTTCAAGGACACCATCTTCAAGCACATCGCGGCCGATGGTCTCATCAACCGTATCCGCCTCGAGGTCGCCGTGGGCGAAGAAAACACCACCGACATCTTTACCCCTCATTACCTGTCGCAGAACTTCTCGGGCTTCTTCGACGCGCGGTACCTGGCAGTCAACGACGACAACGACCCCTTCCACATCAACTGGGCCGGCTTCCAATTCGCGGAGTTCGACACGTTCACCTCGCAGATCGCCGTGCCGTTGCGCCGTGAACTCATGGCGCGCGGCGACAAGCTCCTCATCAACATGTGCATAGTCGACTTCGGCGCGTCGCCGTTCGAACTGCGCACGAACCCCGAAGAGTACGCCGAGTTCGTGGTGGCAACGTATGTGCACATGCGCGACAAGTTCGGCTTCGTACCCGACTACTTCGAGTCCAAGCTCGAACCCGACTTCGGCGACAAGTGGTCAGCCGCAGACGTGGCCAGCTGCGCTCTTGCGGCCTGCCAGCGCCTTGTGGACAGCGGGTTTACCGCGAAGGTCATACTGCCCTCATGCGCCAGTGCAACGCGGGCCGTGAAGTACTTCGACGAGATCATACGCAAGCCGGGCCTGCTGCCGTTTGTCGAGGAGTTGTCGTATCATCGCTACACGGGGGCTGGTCTCGACACGATCAAGGCGATAGGCAACCGCGGGGCCACGTACGGTATCGGCACATCCATGCTCGAATGGTGGAACCGTGCGAGTCTGTCGCACCACACACTGCACGAGGATATCAGGTACGGCGGCAACTCGGCGTGGCAGCAGTCGGTGCTTACGGCGCCGCCCGGTGCAGGGCGCAACGTGCTCTACATCGTTACCGACACCACCAGTGGACATGTGCAGATCGAGTACGGCGACCTGACGCGATACACCAGCCAGTACTACC
>CAZJJT010000412.1:0-4703 GCA_964546395.1 uncultured Fibrobacterota bacterium | reverse complement strand
AGCGGTGTTCATGCCAAACGCAGAGAAACGTGCCATCGTGGGGGTCACCGGGTTCCGTGCCATTCTGCTGACCGCCTATACGCGGTTCATCGGTGCCGGCAAGATCCAGAAGGTGTTCGACTCCGCCGACCACGCGAAGGAGTGGCTGGTAAGCTGATGGGCCGTCTCCCGGAGGGGAAACGGCCCATCGTGTTCCGCTACCTGCTTGGGTTCTGGCTTAGATGGGCTTCACCTTGACGGCGCACGGACCCTTCGGGCCCTGACCCTCTTCAAACTCAACGGCCTGACCCTCATCGAGAGTCTTGTAGCCTTCGGTCTGAATTTCCCGGAAGTGCACGAACAGATCCGCGCCACCTTGATCCGGAGTGATGAAGCCGTAACCCTTCGACGCGTTGAACCACTTCACTTTACCTGTGCTCACAGCTGTACCTCTTCCCTCTGATGATACATGAAATTCACTGCAAGGTGCGAACCCCCCTGCAGCCCCACTGTATTCGTTCGCGCATGAAAGATACGTTGTGCCACACCGCGCAAGGGTTTTTTGTGTATGGGGGTCCGCCTATGCCTTCCACCCCAGCCCCTCCAGCCACTCGCAGCACAGCCTGAACCAGCTTGCCACATGCGTGTTCTCGGCCGACAGGGCCAAGCCGTGGCGGCCGTCGGGGTAGAGGTGCATCTCGAAGGGGATGCCCCGTGTGCGCATCGCCGCGGCAATCGCCAGGCTGTTGTCCACCGATACCATCTCGTCGGCCACCGTATGCCAGATGAACGCGGGCGGGAAATTCTCGGGGACTCCCTTCGCACGCACGTCGAACGTGTTGTACGCCGGCGGGTAGCACAGTATCAGCGCGTCCGGCCGTGAGTGGCAGCGCTTGAGCGGGTCGCTCGATGAGGTGTCCGCGGCGAGTTGGACTGTCCCGAGGCTTCCGCTCAGATGGGCCCCGGCCGAGAACCCGCAGGCAGCAATCTTGTCCGGGTTGACGTTCCACTCCTTTGCCCTCGAGCGCAGCACGCGCATGGCCTGCTGCCCGTCGGCCAAGGCCTCCTGTCGCGTGTGAGGAGCCACGCGGTACTGCAGCACAAACGCATGGAGCCCCTTCTCGTTGAACGCACGGGCAACGTCACTGCCTTCGTACGGAGCTCGGTACCGGTACGCGCCGCCCGGTATGACAAGCACAGCACCCAGGGGCTTGTCTGCTTTCACAAGATAGGGCTCGATCCACGGACGGAACCCCGTGGGGGAGGGACTCGCGGGCAGACTGTCACCCCAGACAAACACGGAACGCCTGGTCGGCAACTCCTTCTCGTCGTCGCGCCGCGGCGGTGTCCAGGGGTATGCCTCGAGGTACTCCCCCGAGGGAGCATCGGCGGGAACCAGCACGAACCGGTCCTGTGCGAGAAGGTAGGTGCCGTCCTCTTTCGCATGGGTCACCGTGACGGTCATCTCGTGCGGTCCAGCCGCGAGCGATACGGTGCCGATACGACACCACGCGAACGTCGGGCCGCCTTCGCACAGCTCGCTGCCGCGGAACATCTCAGGGTACGTGCTCACTTCGTTCCAACTGCCATCGTCGATGCGCCACGCGAACGGTGACGCCCACTGCCGCCCCTGTTCGTACACCCAGATGGTGCCGGAGAACGGGGCGTCAAGGTTCAACGCATACGCTGCCGTGTAGGCCTGTTCCGGTGCTTTCTTCGTGCACAGCAGACTGGCTGTCCGGCCCTCGAGTGCACCGAAACTGCGCGCGCGCAGTTTCGTACCCGTGCCTTCGGTAAACAGCGGGTCGGCAAGGTCGACGGCAAAGGTGGTGCGTGCGGCCTGTCCGGCCTTGATCGTGACATAACGTGCTGTACCTGACATCGGGGCATTGCTCCCTGGTGACGGGTGGTCGTTTGTGCACCCGGCCGACTGCAGCAGGATACAGATGCCTGCGTATGCCGCCGTGTGCGCCGACTGGAATATCCTACTGCGCCACACGCGCGGTGGCGTGACGCGTTCCCTGTGTGTGCTCGGCAATATATACCCCCCGGCTTAGCGGCCAATTGGAGTGGAACGGTCCGGCAGTGCCCCGCACGTCGTGTACCACCTGTCCCCGCAGTGTGAATGCTCTGCCCGTTTCCAACCCGCGGACTGCCTTGCGTTGCACTGTCCGCGGTGCGTGTACACCGACAGAGCGGGTGGTGAGTACCAATGCACGGAACAGGTGCGCCATGTTCGGCTGGACCGACACAACCGCTAGCCCGGGCGGCAGCGTGACCGACAGTGAAGAAGTCTGTGAGTTGCCAGGGGGCGCCGTAGCGGTGCCCGCACTCACCCCGTTCACCTTGACACTGTAGGACAACGGTCCACTGCCGGACAACGAGCCGTCTACGAACTCCAGGTACACGTCGCACGACGCGTCACCGTCGGCGCGGAACAGAAACCACAACTCGCGGTCGGCGTACAGGTAGTAGGTCTCGTCGCTGGTTACTCCCCACAGTTCGTCCGCTACCGGCACGGTGACGGTCTGACCGGTCTGCGGCAGCGGCGTGCCTGCGGTCAGTGCCGGCATCGGCAGCGAGAGCACTTCCGTCATTGCCTGGTACTTGTACGTGGTGAGGTCCTCAATCGCCTGTGTCAACCCCCAGCTTCCGTTGGCGCTCCACTCCGTGCACAGGCTGTAGTACATGTACAGGTCGCCGCCCTGGGCGTACCAGTTGTCGCGGATGTCGTGAACGATGAGGTCCTTGATGCGGGGGTCGCTGTTGGCGGCGAGCTTGGCCGCGAGGTTGTCGGTGCCCGTCAGCCCCACTCCACCTTCATACGCGAAGCTGTGGATACCCCAGTAGCGGGCGACCGCGGCAAGGCGCATGTTGGTCGGTCGACTCTGGTTGTCGGTGTACGAACGCATGCTGTCGAGACACTGGTCGGCTGTGGCGGTATACTCGCTGTTTTCCATGTACGGGGCCTGGGCCGTGGCGTAGAGGTAGTGAGCGGGCGGGCCGTAGTTGTCGGCAACGTAGCGGAGCATGTAGTTCTGCCACATCGCACCCATCTGCCAGGGAAGCACGAACTTCACACGCGTATTCATGGCAGCATCACCGAACTCATCGCGAAAGATATCGCTGAACTCAACCGTGCGCTTCGCGGCGCGTCGCCTGCCCCAGTACCAGACGTTCGTTTCGCCGTCGTAGTTGAGATTCGAGCCGCCTGCGGCCACCTCGGCCTCGGCGGCATCCTGGTTGTAGTGGAACTGATCGAAGCCGCCGCCGAAATTCCACAGCTCGTTGCTGTACTCGACGTAGATCACGATGCTGTCATTGACCAGCGAGTCCAGCAGGTGTGCCAGGCCACGTGCATAGTCGTCGGAGGCCGCCACGGGGATATTCACCCAGATGTCCTTGCCGGTGGCGTTGGCCAGCTCAACCGCATACTCCCAGGCCGCACCGCGCATGGGCCCGGCGATCGCCTCCGTGGTGGCTTGCGTGGCGTAGTCCGCGGGTCGGCGCTGGCTCCACAGGTACTCGACCGTATGGTCAGGACTGCCGTCGTTGGTGTTGAGGAAATCCATGAGACGCAGTACGGAAAACGGTTCGAGCGCCTGGAGAAACGGGGTGGTGAAGACCTGTGTTGTGGCCGGGTCATACCCCGGCCGGATCAGCGTGACATTGCGGACACCGCCGCTGGTGCTGCGGAAAGAGACGAACTTGGGGGCGTTGCCGGCCGGCACGACAAGGTCGGCAGTGGTCGTGTTGGTGGCGCTGCTGTACTGCTGGTTTTCGATGTGCCAGTTGTTGCCGTCATTGGTGCAGCAGGTGGGGCTGACCGTCGCCTGACCGGTGAACGACAGCTTGTAGATGCCCGAGACGTCCTGGTCGGGGTTCTCGAACAGCACCACCGTACCTGCGTCTTCGGTTGGCCACCCCAGGCTGTCAACCGGGGCGGTTTCGAGCCATGGCTCCGATGGCGGGCCGAACGGCCGCGCGTGTTTCATGGCATCGACGAACTCATGCACACGGCCGTAGTCGTTAATCCAGTAGGTGTTGATACCAAGCGGCGGGAGCTGGCTGTACACGACAACGGCACACTGCAGTATCGTCACGACAGCGACTCGCGTCCGGCACTGCACGGCACGGCGCTTCCCGTTCATACGATGCTCCTTCGAAGGTTGACCATGAAGTCCTGCACGTTGGTGACTATGGAGACAGCCTGCGTCGTTCCGCGGTTTGCGAGCTTGTCCACGCTGAATTCGGAGATATCGATGACGTACAGGTAGACCGGACGCACCATGCCGGTTGGGGAGACGTGATAGGCAGGTACCATGTTGCCGAAGGCGATGGAGTGCAGTTGTGTAGCCATGGCGATGACGGTGGTTGCCCTGCGTGCATGCTGCCGCATCGCATCCTGCGCCCGGTACACGTCACCGATGACCTCCGGCAGCGGCCCGTCATCACGTATGGAGCCGGCAAGTACATACGGTACGCCGTTCCTTTCGCAGGCGTACATGATCCCGTTGTCGATGCCCAGTTTGCGCACCGCCTCGCGGATTGAGCCGATGTTCCGTACCGCGTTGAGCGTGTCGAGATGGTTGTAGTGACCGAGAGGAACCGGCGCCTGGGTATAGATATCCTGTCCCAGGCCGGTCCGGTGCAGCGCCGCCTCCAGGTCATGTGTGGCAAGGGCGTTGCCGGCAAGGAGGGCGTGACAGTACCCGGCTTCGATC
>CAZJJT010000411.1:0-4734 GCA_964546395.1 uncultured Fibrobacterota bacterium | reverse complement strand
TCCCCCGAGCATGTCGCGCCGCAGGAGGCCCACGAACACGCGATCCCCGTAGGCCACCACATCGGTCATCCCGGGGTGGACAAGCGAGGAGTCCATCGGGTGGACGTAGCCCAAGGCCGAGATATCCACCGTGTCAAGCACCGCGCCGCTCATCACATCGACGACAAGCATCCACCCCGTCCCGCTCAACGGTACATACAGCTTCGCTGAGTCGGCGAACGCAACCGCCTGCACCGAACCCGTATCGGCAATCGGCACGTCGTACACCGCTGTCAGCGAGTCCCCGAACGGCTGCATGAACTTCATCAGCCGCCATCCGCCGGACTCGCGCAACACGTACAGATCATCGCCACACACTCCCATCACCGACGACACCCCCGGCGAGAACACACTGCTGCTCAGGCGGCGCGTGGGAAGCCCCAGCAGGGCGATGGCCGACTCGGTGGCGCTGGACATGCTGACAACCACGTAGCCGGTATCCCTGGTCACCGTGTCGCGCACCGCGACCACCACCGAATCGACCGTCTGGTTGCCATCGTCATCGGTAACACGAAGCACACACGTGAGATCGACCTCGGAGTCGGGCGCCGTCACCACAGTATCCGCGCTGCTCGCCGTGATGAATGCGGGCCCGCCAATGCGCCACTCGATCAGGCTGACACTCCCCCCGAAACTGTCGAGGACCGTGGCGTGCAGGGTCACGGCTGTTCCGAAGAAGCAGGTGTCGGGGTCGGCCGACAACTCCCGTATCATCGGCAGCGCACTCGTGGACGATATCACCGGGACAGTAACCGAGGAGCTCAGCGACGAGAACGCCGCACTCCCCTGGCCAATCTTACGACCGGTCGAATCGTACAGCATGACGAACACCGTGCACTGATCACATGCCAGGGGTATGACAAGTGTGCCACTGAACGTATGCGCCGCCCGGTCATGATCGACCGGTACACGGATGGCGCTGTCGAGGCAGTCCCCGGCAAGCAGCACGAGAACCGAGTCAACATCGTCCGGCGCCAGGGCCTTGTCGAGGAGCAGCACGGGAGTCACCGTGCGCGTAGGGGCTTCGGAGGTCACCTGCTCGAGGCCACCGCACTCAAGCAGAACAAGCAACAACACCGCACCCGGGAGTATTCGCTTCACTGGTAGCTCCCGTCAAACGGCACCAGGCGTGTCGTCGCACCGTCCCCGCCCCCTTCATCACTGCCACCTGCCAGCACACCGATGGTGACTCCGGCCCCCACGACGACCGCGCCGACAGGGGCCCAGAAATACCACCGAGAGGTCAGCGGCCTGCGCTCCTTCTCCAGACCGGCCATGCGTCGCGCCAATTGGCGGACATGGAATGAGACCAGTTGCTCCTTGCTGCAGCGGACATCCTCGGCCACCTGGCGCTCGATCCTGCCGCTCTGCACGTCAATCACCTTCAGGTTGACGCTGTACGATCTCCCGACCCTGCCGATCGACCCGCCGACCATCTTGTGCACGGCCAGCAACTGCCCGACTTCCACGATGCACGAGGCCTCCGAGCATGCGCCCGACTGCTGGAACCCCTGCTCGCGCAGAATGGCGTCCATCTGTCCCCGCTCCAGCACCGTGAACGAGTCGGTGGCGATCAGCTCGCCGCGCAGGCGGTCGGAAACAGTACGCGATTCCTCGGGCGTGAGTCCGCCAAGGGGCTCGAGGTCCAGCACGGCGATGTTAGTCGATGAGGACTCTGTCGCGGGCCGCTCGAGAAGTGTTTCTGCTGCCAGACCTTGCAGGGCGACCACACAAAGCAGTACTGCTATCGGTCTCACCATGTCACGAATATGTGACAGGCTGCAGCGCCGGCGCAATCGGGCCGGTCCAGACGGGGTGGTTCGAACACACCGTCACCTATCTCACGACGACTGTCCGCACGGCTCGCGCCGCCCCCTGCGACACAATCGCCAGGTACACACCTCTGCCGACCCGGTCCATGGCCACCTGCGTACAGCCCTTCCCGAGCGTGCGCGTCGTCGTCTCCCGCCCCGAGAGGTCACTCAAGCGTACCACGAGCGGCTCGCGCACGCCGGCCGGCAACTGGAAGACCAGACTGCCACCTGCCACGGCAATCTGCAGGTGCTCAATCGACCGGCTTCCGGCACGTGCATGACCCGTCCCGGTGGTCCCAAGCCACGCGGTTGCCACCCGGTACGCCGCTGTCTGCAGCGTGAGCTGTGAGTCGGGCGTAAAGGTGCCGTTGCAGTCGTTCCTGGGTGGAAAATCGAGCGGGTTGAGCCCGACCGGTGAGCGGCCACCGGTAAGCACCGTGTAGAAGAAGTACGCGTCGAGCGCCATGCCGTTGGAGTTCTGGTGGCCGTTGTCGTTGCTCGGCTCCGGGCCCCCGACCAGGTAGGGACACAGGTTGGTTGTGTTGAGGGCCGCAGCAACCGTGTCCCACGCCGCCTGCGACGGCATCAGGTAGGCACCAGTCTGCTCGGCTGCCAACCGGTATGTCTGCCATGCCCGTGTCTCGTTGTCATTGCGGAACATGCTGTTGGCCATGTGCGGGAAATCGATAATCATCTTGGCGCCAATCGCCTCGACTTCAGTGTAGAACAGCTCCGCGTATCTCACAAATGTGTCCTGAGCACCGGGCCAGCCGGTGTACTGGTCTCCGCTCAGATGCACTCCGTCGCAGTTCTCCCACTCCCAGTCCCTGCGCAGATAGGCGTCCTCCCATCCCTGAACCACCACGATGTCCCAGCCGCCTTTGCGGATCGAATCGACGCAGTGCATGGGAGCACCGCCTCCGGTGTTGTCGCAGTGATAGTACTCCTTCAGAATCCCCATTCCTTTGCCGATATTGGTGATCCTGACATCGCTGATAGGCGGGCTGGACGCGTTGAACAGGGACCGCAGGCACGCGCCGATAGGGCCGCACCAGTCGCTGTAGCTGTTGCCGATCCACAGGATCCTCTCCCCTCCGGTCAGCGGCGCCGGCTGCTGGGCGACTGTCACCGTGCCGAGTGCCAGACACAGTACCACCATGGCGGACATCTTGTTCATAGGAACACCTTCCTTTCCATATCAGTAATCAACGACACCATTCACACTTGCGGCCCACTAATAGTTATCTTAGTATCACATATTGTCTATTATTGGACATCACATGCGAAAACCAGGCGAACAGCGGGCATCCTCACACGTGGAAGCACTGATCGACCAGGGTACACGAGAGGGGTACTCCGTCGTGGTGCTGCCCTCTGTCTCAGCCCTGGCGCGTGATGCCGGTGTCTCGCGACAGACCATGCACAACGCGGTGAAGCGACTCCTTGCACTCGGGACACTGCAGCGTCGCCGAGGCACCGGACTGTGTGCCCCCGGACCGTCACTCGTTCAGCGGCAACCGTCGACGCGTACTCGGCCCTCGCCCCGCACGCCGGCCCAACGGTGTGCCCAGGCGATCGCCAGGGACATCCTTGCGGGTATCTACCGACCCGGGGCGCCGCTGCCATCCGTCAAAGAACTCCGCTCTCGCTACCTGGTTTCGTACCGTACGGTGCGCCGGGCAGTGGATGCACTCCGGGAAGACCATCTGCTTTCGGGCGCAGGGAGAAAGCCGATCGTCACGCCGCCTGCCACACCGCAGGCAACCGGCGCGGTGGCCATGGTGACCATCGGCACACCGGAGGGGCTCCCCGCGTATTTCGACAGCCGGTCCCGCGACGTACTCCACCAGTTCGAGACCGAATGCAACCGCCGCGGCATCAGACCGGTCATAGTCACCAACGCCAACGACACCCTCTGCTGTTGCCTCCAGGACAGGCGTGTCAGTCCTCTTGAGGATCTCCTCGGTTCCGGCGACTACCTGGGCGTGTGTGTTGCCACCATGGGCTTCTTCCCGGCCACACTCAGTTGTTTCGCCGCGGCGGTGCGACGCATCGGTCTGCCGGTTGCGGTACTTCGGGAGACAGACGCCGATACCGGCATCCGGACCGACCCGCTGACTGCCCATTTCTCCCTTGCCTGGAGTTCGCTCTGCGGAAGAGAGATCGGGGAGCACCTGTTCAGACGTGGCCACCGCCGTGTCGCGTACTTCCTCTCTGCCGTCGATGACTCCTGGCCAGTCAGCCGACTGAACGGGGTCATGGAAGCGGCACGAAGGTATGGTCTCGATAACGCGGTGCTCACGCTCTCCGGCGACCCCGTATCGCCTTCGTTGGAGCACCGCCCCGAACCGGGACTGTCTGAGCTGGCGGCTGCCTGCCGTTCGGGGGCAGAAGCCCTTTCTCTGGAGGCGCAGCGGGTGCTGGCCGTGCTCCCCGATGTGCGTGACGGGGTGGCGACCGCACTCCAGATGGCCCGGCATCGCGCGGCAATGCAGCCGCTCTTCGAAGAGGCGCTTCGTCATACCGACATCACCGCCTGGATATGCATGAGCGACTCGTTCGCCTCGTACGCGATCGACTTCCTTCACCAACGCGGCAAAGCAGTACCCGCCGATATCTCCGTGGCAGGGTTCGACGACGATCAGTCCTTCGTGCTGCACTACGGACTGACCAGCTACAATTTCAATGTGCCCGGCATCGTCCAGGCCATGGTCGAGCACGTGCTGAACCCCGGGTACACACGGGCACGTTTCGAAGGTGCCGACACGATCGAGATCCCGGGTTTCGTTACCCCGCGACGGACAACCGGGCCGGCCGCCAGATAGCCGCTTTCGCACGCCACCAACATCGACGCTATCCAGACGGATCGTGGCGCCGACAC
>CAZJJT010000410.1:0-4734 GCA_964546395.1 uncultured Fibrobacterota bacterium | reverse complement strand
CAGGCAGCCGAACACCGTGTTGTTCTCTATCACCGATTCGCGGAAATCGCTCAGAAACTCGGGCCAGATGCCGTGGTGGAGCGAGGCGCGCGTGGGATTGTTGGACTCATCAAGCACGCCGGCGCTGTCGATGATGTTGTGCCGGATCGTGCTGCGATGGCAATTGGTGTAAATCCCGGCACCGTCGCTGAGAATCGACATGGGGCGGTGGATGATGTTGTATTCGACAAAGCACCCTTCGTGGCGCATGACAACGGCCGCGTAGCCGATATCGCTGAATTCGTTGTACTGTACCCTGGTCCCGCTTCCGTTCTGAAGTACCACGCCGCAGGCGTCGTTGTTGTTCGACCCCAGCCCGCAGTATCCAGGGACCATACCGATGCGGGCGAACCGGTTGTGCTCAACGACAGTGGGCGCGTTAGCCGGGTTCTGGTTCAGTACCAGCGCGGTGTTGAGGATGTCCTCAAAGTGGCAGTTGCGTATCAGCCCGTTGCCCATGGTCCAGATAGCGAACAGCCCGGTCTGGTCGGCCTGCTCGAACCGGCAGTTTTCGATAATGGTACCGTTGCCCCAGGTCTTGAGGGACGTTTCGCGGTGGTGGCGGAATGTGACCCCACTGATATGACAGGCACCCAGGGCCATGCCCGTGCGGGTTCGCGTGCCCTCGACAAGAAGCCCATCAGGGTCGGCCCCGCCCGGGGCCCACAGGTACACGTTCCCGCTGGCCTGATCATGGTACCACTCACCGGCGGTGTCCAGCTCCTCGAACTTACTGTCGAGGTAGAAGTTCCATCCCGACAGGTTTTCGCTCTGCGTTCCGGGAATGCCCAGCGTAAAATCGGCACTGGTGTAGCTGGTGACACTCGGGGCCTCAAACCACCAGTTCCAGGCGCGGATACGGGCCGTGGCGCCCACCCAGTACGAATCGGCGTCGCGGGGATGGTCGACAAGCTGCGGGCCCTCGATGTAATTGCTGCCGCCGCGTCTGATACGAAGCCAGCCACGGTTGGGATAGCGCGCCTTGAGCATCAGCAAGCCGTCGACGTAGAGCTGCCCCACCGATACCGGCAAGTCGGCGACGTAGATGCCATCGCGATAGTGCTCCCATCCCTGGATACGGATGCTCCCGCTGACGACGGGATCGTCCAGAGCGGTCGGCCCGTAGGCCTGGACAACGATACCAGCGGTGTCCTCCGGCACAACCAGTGAGTCGCGGAGCACTTCCCCCCGATGCAGCAGTATCGTGTCCCCCGAGACAATTGAGTCTCTCAGGTGTGCGAACGAGGCGAGCGGTGTCGATTCCAGGAGCCCATCCGCACTGTCGCTGCCGCTCTGGGGCGCGATGTAATAGGTTCTGGCCTGCAGAAGTCCGTGGGCCAGCAACGTCAGTGCAATGGTGTGCGCCATGAGGACGTGCATACGTGTACGAAGACAGTGGCGCTGTGGCATACCACAATCTAACTCATTTGCAGCCTCACGTTGCGCCAGGGCGCATCGAGCAGGTCCCAGGCTCACGCAAAGCAGAACGACTCGACATCCATCAGGCGGTTCGACCCAAGCCCCTGGAACACCAGGTAGAGCGCGTGCACGCCGGGTGAACCGATCCCAACCGGGCAGGTAAACGTCCGCCACAGCTGCCATCCGCCCGTGGGAGTAACTTCGCAGGTGCCGGCCAGAGGCCCCTCAGGGCTGTCGAGGTGCAGTTCGATGGTGCCGCCGAAGCGCAGCGCGCCGGCCTGCACGCTGAACCGGCTCAGACCGGCAGGGAAATCGAAGTACTTGTACGCCATCCAGTCGCGCGCATGGATTTTCTGGACGAATTCGCGGTGGCGGTCGTTGTACGCGGTCCTGCCGTGCACGCCGACATGCAGGTTGCCGCTCATCAGGCAGAACCGGGTGGCCTCTATCCGCTTCCGCGGGTCCAGCGGCCCCTCCGGGCCCTGCGTGGTCATCTCGACTTCATCGATGGTGCCGTCCGCGTTGAACGCTATGGGTTCCATGCACGCACGACGGCTGTATTTCGAATTCTGGCTCGAACGGTGGTAGCAGATGTACCAGTTTCCCCTGAACTCGGTCATGCCGCCGTGGTTGTTCCAGGTCTCGGGGTCGCAGTGGTCATTGTCGATAATCACACCCTTCTTCTCGAACGGTCCCAGCGGCGAACGGCTCATCGCGTACGAGAGGCACGACGCTTTTCCTCGTGAGGTGTCACAGAAAACCATGTAGTACCAGCCGCCGCGCGTGCGGATCGACGGCCCCTCGTGGAAGCCGTGCTCCCTCTCGTTGAGCAGGCTGGTCTGCAGCGTGCTCCGGTCGATGCCGTGCAGCTCCTGCGTGAGTAGTGCCCCTCGAAGGTCGAACTGGCCCCAGTAGAGATAAACCCGCCCGTCGTCGTCGAGCAGCACTGTCGGATCGATCGCGTCACCATCAGCCCCTTCGACCGCGAACCCGTCCCTGAACGGCCCGTACGGCGTGTCGGCTGTCGCGATACCCTCGGCACCTCCCGGTCCGCAGTACGTGAGATAGTACCGTCCGTCGCGGTACATGCAGTCGGGCGCGTACAGCCGTGACCACCTGTCACAGTGGGAGTCTTCACGCCGGAAACTCAGTCCGTGGTGTACCCAGTCGACAAGGTTGTCGGTCGAGAACGCATGGTACTCCTGGCTGCAGTAGAAGTCGTCGCCGCAGATATCGTACGAGCCGTACAGGTACAGCCGCCCGTCAGGCATCACGCGCGGCTCACCGTCGGGAACGCAGTGCTCGAGCGGAAGTATGGGGTTCATTGCGGTGCTCCTCCATGGTGAAACCGACAGTCCGGTTGGGATGGAACATAGTTCAGATGGCAGCCCTGCGCCAGCCGGGAGCAGATTTGTCCACAGCACAGAGCAGATCCCTCTCTCTATGCAGCATTCGGACCAGTATATTGAGTGACAGCACTAAAGGGGGGGGATACTCATGCCGCAGTCCGTACGCAGTGCCTGTCAGGGACCATCGGTTGTGATGGTCAGTCTGCTCATCGCCGTTGCCTGTCTTTCACCGGCCGCTCAGGACACGCTCTCGCCGCTGGGAACCAACCTCTCGGGGTTCCCGTACTGGGCGACCCAGATTCCGTTCAAGAACGTGATACAGCAGCAGGCCGGCGGGTGGCAGGTGAGCAACAGCGGTGGACAGTTGCCGGTGATGCAGGATGGGTACCCGGTGAGCTGGGACACGACTGTCGGCAGCCCCTACATCTGGATATTCCTCCATGGCCCGGGCAAGTACCCGGCAGGCGACTGGGTGGTGCTGTACGACGGGGAGGGGGATATCGAGTTTTTCTGGGACGCGAGCAACGGGGTGAAGACCGCCGAGGGCCGCTACACGTTCACCGCGACGCCGAACCCCGGCAGCGGCATGGGTATTCGTATTCGACGGACCAACCCGGACAACCATATCCGCAACATGCGCGTGGTTGAGGCGCAGTACGAGGCCGACTACGAAACCGACCCGTGGTACCCCGAGTTTCTCGATTTCTTCAGTTGTTTCAGTGTTCTGCGGTTCATGGACTGGATGGGCGCGTCATCGCTCGAGGACGTGACATCGTCGTACGACAGCTGGGGCCCGGAGTGGTCCGGCATCGTGGCCGCCACAGCCACCACCATCACCCTGGACACCAATGCGAGCACGGTCGACGACGCGTACAACGGCATGCTCGTGAGCGGCGGGGGATGGCGGCGCATTGCCGACTACGACGGTGCCAGCCGGACAGCCACCGTTGAGCCTGCCTTCAGTGCGGTGCCGAGCCCGGGCGGCGGGTACCGCGTGATCGACTTCCACAACCGCGAGTGGGCTGAGCGCGTACAGAAGGATGACATCTTCCAGAACTCCGAAGCCGGCATCGCTGTCGAATGGCTCGTCGACCTGTGCAACCGGACCGGGTGTTCGCCGTGGTTCTGCATGCCCACGGCCGCATCCGACGATTTTCTGCGGCAGTACGCGACCTATGTTCGTGATCACCTCGACCCCAGCCTGCGTGTCTATCTGGAGTGGTCAAACGAAGCCTGGAACTACTCGTACCCAGGGTGGTTCTACTCCGACGCGATGGGGGCACTGCTGGGTATCGGCGGTCATTCGGCCTACCCGGCTCACCGCATGGTAGAGATGTTCAGGATCTGGAATGACGTGTTCGGCGAGCCGCACCTGCGCGCCGACCGCACCGAGTCACGGCTGGTCAGAGTGCTGGCCACACAGACCGGGTGGGTCGCGCGTGCCATGGAGGTGCTCGACTACGACGGGAGCAACCTGAATCCCAGTTACACCAACCCGGTTGCGACGGGCAGGACGGCCGCCGACTACGCCGACGCGCTGGCAATCACCAACTACATCGCCGAGTCGCTGGGCAACCCGCAGGACTTCGTGCGCACGCACAGTATCGACGAAGTGTTCGACAGCCTGTCGGGCGAAGTCGACTACCGGTTCGCGGCTTCACCGCCCACTGGATGGGAGAATCGCAACGACTGGTACCAGTGCATTACCGGAGCACGGCAGCGCGGCCTGAACACGGTGACCTACGAGTGCAACGTGTCCATCTACAACAACCCATACGATTCTGTCGTTGGCGCCAAGCTCGACCAGATTCCGGCCGAGCATTGGGCGTTGCTCGAACAGGGGCTGGACTACTACGAGACGGAGGACTTCATCTTTACGCACGCCAACTACACGTACGACGTGCCGATGGCCGAACAACTGGGCTAC
>CAZJJT010000409.1:0-4755 GCA_964546395.1 uncultured Fibrobacterota bacterium | reverse complement strand
GGAGAGCGCGACGTTCGCAATGTCGAGGCCAGGGGTTCGATCCCCCTCAGCTCCACCACCCAGTACAAAGGGCCTTCCTGCCAGGCAGGGAGGCCCTTCGTGTATGAAGCGGACGAGTGGCGTTACCGCGGCGTCAGGGCGACCGCACGCACAACGTTCCCGCACCGAATCTGCACAATGCGTGTCGCGCGTGACAGCCTGCCCAGGTCGATGCTCTGCCCGCCGCGTACGTGCCGCCACTGCGCTTCGACACGCCCGCGGAGATCCAGGACGGTCACGGTGACATTCCCCTCGCGGGCCGCATCACCGAGTTCGACGCTCCGCGCCACTCCACCACCCGTCAGCCTGAGCGCCGTCGAACAGGCCGCGTGCAGATGTGTGGGATCACCGACCGCGGCGGTCGACACGAGCGTGGTAACATCCAGCGTGGCACTCGTGTCCGACACGTTCCCCGCGGCATCCACCGCCCGCACACTCATCGTGTAGGTGGTGTTGGGCGTGAGATAGGGCACCGGCATGTAGCCGTCTATCGTGTTGCCGAACGCGGCACCACCCATGAACACCTCGTAGCGGGCAACGCCCACGTTGTCGGTGGACGCATCCCAGTGCAGCGTGAACGAATTCTCAGTGATGTTGGTGACCGAGAGGTTCTGCGGGACCGAGGGGTTCGTCAGGTCGGGGATCGTGACCTGCAGCGGCAGACTCGTCTCCGAGGTGCCGCCCGCGCCGAGTGTCGCCACCACGGTCATGCTGTAGGTCGCCCCGATGGCAACACCGCTGACTGCCAGGGATAGAGAGGCCGTGGTGCCCACGGATGTGTCGTTGCGGAAGACTTCGTACGACACGGCATCCGCGGACGCGTTCCATGCGAGTGTGAAACCGGTCTCGGTGAGTGCAGTAGTGCGCAGACCGGTGGGAAACGCCGGCGCGGCACCGCTCGACACCCCGCCCCAGACCTCCAGGTCGAGCTGACCCGAGGTGTTCGTGCCAAGGCCGAATGACTCCCATTGGTTGTTTGGCCCCCACACGTACACGCGGAGTTCAACGGCGGCAGAAAGCGAATCGTGACCGGTCGCCGCAATCCCCTGGAGACTGCCCCCCGAAGATGCGTTGCCCACGACGGTGCCAAGCTGGTTGCCATCGCTGAACCCCGCAGTGCTCGACATGAGTGTGAAATTGCGGTTCTGGTTCTGCGAGAACACACGAAGGCGGACCGAGTCGATCGAGATCGTATTGCCCGCAAGGGGGGCAACCGAGAAGGTGAAGAACTGGCTGGTGTTGATGGCCTCGGTGAGGGAGGTGGCGGTTTGCCGGCTCATGCTGAACGAGTTGCCGCCGTTGAACGTGTTGGGCAAAAACACCGTCCCGGCGTCTATCACACCGCTTGGGGTGGTTGATGAAATCCCGGGCATAGTCGATGAAGCTGCCACCGACTGCACACCGCCCTGACCCTGGAAGTCCCACGAGAGGAGCACACCGTTGGTATCGATAGCCACGGAGGCGCCAGTCGTGACATTGAGTGCACTGCTGCGCGCCGACGTGTTGCCCTCCGAATCGAACGCTTCGATGGTCATGGCATACTGCGTTGCCGGAGCAAGCCCTGAGACTGCACAGCGGGCAACCGCAACCGTGTCGATGAGCGTATTGTCGCGGTACACCCGGTACCCGAGCACACCAATGTTGTCGGTGGATGCGGTCCACGTGAGCACAAAGGCATCGGGCATGACATTCGACGAGGCCAGGCCGCTCGGCACTGAAGGAGCTTCGGCGTCGGTGAACCCGCAGTTGTTGTGGGCAAGGATGCTCTTAGCCGTGTTGTACCCGAGCGCAGCAAGCTCTTCATAGAGCTCGGGCCGGATCATCGAGACCACCGGTTCGAGCGTGGCTCCCGAGCGGCGAGTGAATATGCCGTAGAACGTGAGCGCATCCAGCAGCATGCCGTCCGAGTTCTGGTGACCGCAGTCGGCATAGAACAGGTCGATGAACGAACCGGCCGAGCCCGTGCAGGTGTATTCGGTGGTCGGGTAGCGATAACGCAGCGAATCCCACGCCATCACCACCGGCGCGTGGAACAGCGAGACCTGTGACCTCAGTATCGCGTAGGTCTGGTTGGAGCGGTCGAGGTTCTGCAGGTAGCCGCTGGCACCCACGTGCGGCTCATAGAGGATCGTGGTCGCTCCCACCGCCCGCACTTCGGTGTCGAGTACCTGCAGGTACTTGAGCATCGTGTCCTGGCACTCGGGCCAGCCAATGTAGTCGGCGATGGGAGTACCGTCTTCGGTCTGCGAGGCATCCTTGCGGTTGATGGCATCTTCCCAGCCCTGGATCACCACGTACTTCCAGCCGCCCTTGCGGATTTCATCCACCATGCCCAGTGATGTCCACGTGGCGTACTCCTTGAGAATCCCCATGCCCTTCACCTTGAACGTGAAACTCACGTTCAGGCCCGACCCGCTCGCGGCGATGATCTTCTGGATCACACTGGGCAGCGGCCCCGACCAGTCCGAGAAGCTGTTGCCGATGAACAGCACCTTGTCCCCGTCCTGCAGCGGTGTCACCGGCAAAGGGGTCGCCTGGGCGGCCGCGGTCCGGGGGGCAAGGATGGCGATGCCTGCGGCGAGGCAGAGGGCGGCGAGTATCGAGTCTGTGGGTAAGCGCATGTCTGAGCGTCTCCGGCTGAGTTCGGTGTTTCCCTGATTGTCCCTGGTGCCACCGGAAAAATCAAGGATCTTGTCTACAATGTAAGAAAAGGGAGCAGGCTGTGGCAGTTGCCCCTTGGAGTTCTGGTCGTGTCTGGCTGGAATATTACGGTTGGAATCAGGCGGGAGCGCGGGGCCGCTCGTAGTTGAACTTGTAGAACAGCCCACCGAAAAACAGCCGGGCACACAGCGCAGGAAAACGGAACCGGCTCGCTTGGCGTACCTGTTGCGCGATGCGCCCCCAGGCTGCGGGATGGCACAGGAGCCAGGAGGCGATCTTGAGCAGCGCAACTGCCATGACCCGGTGGTTGAACCGCCGCACCCAGCGCTGCAGTTGCTCCGGTGAGAATTCCGGGGTGCTGATCATCACCCGCTCGAAGACCTCCCCACGCAGCCCCGTGCCGATATCGGGCCGGACGGGTCGGGTGAGGTACCCCAGGCGGGCGCTCAGTTCGTGGAGTTCAGTTCCAGGAAGAGGGCGGGCGAGTCCGAGGTGCGGCATGGTGTCGAAGCGCCAGAGCATCCTGAGCGCGTGTGCGAACGTTGCACGCATCTGCGTCCGTGTTTCGCCGGGGAATCCCACGATATAGAACGCATGAGTGTCGAGCCGTTGGCGGCGGCAGGTCTGCAGTGACCGCTCGACTTCCGCGAGGTCCAGCCGCTTGCGCACAATTGTGTTCAGCACCTCCTGGTTGCCCGACTCCACGCCCACCACGAGGTACGTGCATCCCGAATCACGGGCCTTGCGCACGAGCGGCGCGCTCAGGCCCTCAGCGCGCACGCCGTTCGGCGTGTCCCAGGTGATCCCCCATCCCTCACCGAGGATCCCGTCCAGGATCGACTCGAACCGCCCGGGGTCCAGCGTGATGTTGTCATCCTCGAGATGGAAGTGTTTCACGCCGTACTGCTCGACGAGCAGCTTCATGTGCCGCAGGACATACGCCGCCGAGTGCGCGCGCCAGCGGAACCCCATGTGCAGGTGATTGCCGCAGAACACGCACCGGAACGGGCAGCCCCTCGAAGTGATCAGCGAGCATTCGCGCTCGGAGCCGGGGTAGTGGAACCCGAACCGCGACGGGAACCCGTCCGCGGCAAGCGCCACATACCGTTCCATGTCCACGAGGTGGTACGCGGGCAGGGGGAGGCTGTCGAGATCGGTGATGAACGGTCCATGGGGGGTTGCGGTGATTCCGTGGTCGCCGCGGGTGCAGAGGCCCGGCACTGTCGAGGGATCGGTCCGCTCCGACAGGGCGCTCAGCAGCGCGCACAGCGTTTCCTCTCCTTCGCCCTGCACCACGTAGTCGATACCGGTTCCCGGTTCGAGGAAATACTCGGGCGATACCGTGGCATGCGGCCCGCCGACTGCGATCGGCACTTCCGGCAGCGCCGTACGTACCGCCTGGGCGCAGCTCCGGGCAAGATGGGCAAAGTCTGAGAAGGGGTTGGTGATCCCCACGAAGTCGGGATCCAGGGCACCCATCCGTTCGCGCACACGTTCCCAGCCGGCGCCGATATGCCAGGCGCCCCTCTCGTTGTGCCGCAGGTCCTGCCACTCGAAGTCGACCAGCGCGTCATACACACTCACCCGGTGGCCGGCCCGTTCGCATACCGCGGCAAGGTACAGCAGTCCCAGCGGCACGCCAAACCGCGGACCGCCCGGGAACGCGAGTGATGCCGACTCAGTGGGGGGTCTGATGAGGACGACGTGCACGATTGTTCCCGGCCCTCCGGTGTGCGCGACGCCACGCGGCGGTGCGATACCGACATCTGCGAAAATACTGTCACCGGCCCGGCACAACCTGCCGGATCCCGTTCGCCGTTGTCAAGGCTCCGACATTGAGTTAGTTTCGACGGTGATCATGCAGCTGCCTGTTGACCCCGAGACCGCCGCCCCCTACGACGTCGTGATTGTGCACCTCGCCGACGCGAGGTACTACCCGCTGTTCCAGCGCCAGGCATGCACGCTTCGTGACGCCGGCTACCGCACAGCGCTTGTGTCGTGGGAGCGTACTCCCGGTGAAGGGGACCCGCGCTGGGAGGGTATCGACGTATATCC
>CAZJJT010000408.1:0-4755 GCA_964546395.1 uncultured Fibrobacterota bacterium | reverse complement strand
CTACAGGAATGTTTTCGACGATCAGAACGAGTTCAACAAGCTCAACGACCTGATCCTCAGGGCAATTCAGGAGTTCTCTGACTACCGCCAGGGCAACCTCACGTACGGCGAGATCATGTTCGTGATCGAGTGTGTCCTCGACTCTCTCCGGGGAGCGTCAGAGAAAGAGGCACAGGAAGCGGCGAAGATGCGGGGGTTGGCGGAAGCACCCACCTTCACCACGCTGCTGGCAATCACGAAGCGATTGGTGGAGTCACTGGTCAAGAAGGGCGTCATTTCGAGTGCGGACGAAGCCTTCGTGCTCCATGGCGAAGAATAGACAGAGCGGACGGACGGTGAGTGCATGAGCGATGAACCGCTGTATCAGTTCCAGGTGAGGTTCCCCGGGAGTCTGGAATACATACCCGCGGTGCGCAAGTACGTGTCCGAGACGCTGCTGGCGAACAACTGCGACCCGAAGTTCACCTACCGCTCGGAGATCATCGTCGACGAAGTCTGCAACAATGCGGTATCATTCGGGTGTGTGTCGATGGACGCGCTCGTGGAGCTGATATGCATGGTCCACAGGGATCGCGTCGAGTTCGTGGTGAAGGACGAGGGCGGGACCAACGAGCATGTCAAGCGGTTGACGGACGCGGTGAAACGCCGCGCGCGTCCGCCGGTACACCGTGAATCGGGCAAGCGGGAGAGCCTGGGGCTCGAGATCGTACGGATGCTGTCGGACGGGGTATCGTTCGAAGTGGATCCGAACAATCTTACCACGGTGCGGGTGGTGAAACAGCGCGAAGAAGACGGGGATGACGAACCGGCGAATATCGAGGCTTCATAGCCCTCGACGCCTCCGGCGAGGCCACGCACAGACAGGGATCGTATGGGGCAGTTGCGGATCGAAGTGACACAGAACGAGATGGCGCCCGAAATCACCGTCGTGCGGTTCGAGGGTGATCTCGACAACGCGAGCATCCGCTCTATCAGCGATTCGTTCTCCCTCCTGCTCGAGAAGCACAGCACGTTCGTGGTTGCCGACCTCGGCCGCGTGACGATGCTGTCCTCGGCTGCACTGGGGGAGTTGATGGGTGGACGGAAGGTGCTGATTGAGCACGGCGGGGACCTGGTCCTCGCCTGCCTGAGCCTGCCCATCAAGACCAAACTCACTCTGATGGGCGCCAACCGCATATTCAAGTTCCACAGCGATATCCGAAGCGCGATCAACGCGTACCGCTGGGAATTCGAGGGGTGCTCGGAGTCGTTCTCTCTTGCGTTCCCGCCTGAACTGCGGTTTGTGCCCGCGGTACGGCAGTTTGCCAGCCGCCTGGCTACCCAGAAAGGGTACGGTCGTCGCGACGCGTTCAGGATAGAGACCATCGTCGACGAAATCTGCAACAACGCTATCGAACATGCCCCGGCACAGAGCCGCGAGAACGTTACGATCAGCATCGGGGTCGACCGCCGCAAAATAGAAATCGACGTGGTAAATACGTCAGACCCCGAGAAGCTCAAATCCCTGAAGTCGTTTATTGACCCGGGGGTCAAGCCCGACGAACACCAGGGCGAGGATGACCGCAGGGGACGAGGGCTGGCGCTGGTGAAACTGCTCTCCAGCGAGCTCAATATCGATTTCTCCGAGCAGGGCACCAGCGTCCACGCAACAAAATTCAAAGAGGAATAGGCCCATGGATTCCCAGATCAAACTCGAGTTCGAAGACGTGAAGGACCGGCGGGACGCCAAGCTCGTGCGTTTCGTGGGCGACCTTGACGCGACCAACGTGGAGACGGTCCTCGAGAAGGTCTTCGCGCTGCTCTGTGACGGGTACGTCAATATCGTTGCCGATTTCAGCAAGCTGCGCTATGTCAACAGCACGGGACTGGGGATACTGCTGCACTTCAGCAAATCGGCGCAGGAGAAGGGCGGCAGCTTCAAGATTGCCAATGTGAACGAGAACGTGTACGAAATCATAGAAATTATCGGTGCCATGTCGCTGCTCGAGATCTTTGATGATCTCGAAGAAGCGGTGGCATCCCTCAAGTGAAGGCAGTGTGGTGCCTTTCCTGCCGGCTCTGCCCCGCATGCGGTGCAGCAGCCGGCGCCTTACAACCAACAACAGCATAGCGGGTAGCAGCCATGGTGACACGTGTACTCAGAGTTGCGCTGGTAGCAGTGGTCGGGTTAGGGGCGGCATGCCAGAAAGCCGACGACAACGACCTGTTCAAACTGGGCGGGAAGACCTACACCCGTGAAGACTTCGAGCAGTTCTCCTCGATGGCGCGGTTCTTCCCTTTGAAGCACCCGCAGGTGTTCCCGGCGTTCCGCAAGACGGTCACCAACATGCTGGAGACCGAGCTGATCTACCAGTCGGTCCCGGGCTCGTTCAGGCGTACCGTGCGCCGTGACAGCGACGACTGGAAGTGGCGCGAGCAGTACTACAGGGCCCAACTCTACATGGTCAACGTGCTCGTACGCAACCTGAGCTTCAGCGAGGCGCAGTTGCAGGAGTACTACGATGCGCACCGTGAAGACTCGTTCAAGGCCATTGTCAAGGTGCCGGTGAAGCCACCCGTGGCCGATACGGCCGACAGCGCGGCGGTCGACACGGCCGCGCAGCAGATGCGCGACTCGGTGGCATACAAATCGCTTGCCGACGTGCGGGACCGGATTGTCAAGCAGCTGTTCATCGCCACGTTCCCCCCCGATAGCGGCTACATCCGTCGTTTCTTCGGCGACTCGGCTCCCGATCCCAGCGTGGTGAATGAGCAATGGTACCAGTATATGAGCCGCTATATCCGCACTCGCGACCAGGACTTCTTCCTCAACAGATTCTACAAGGAGTACTACGGTACCGACATTCCCGACTCCGTGCACCTGTGGATAGGTGAAGGCAAAGCGGTGACTGACGCGGATCTCGACCTGATTCTCGCCTGGCTTCCCGAATCGGAGCAGAGCCGTTTCACGAGCGAGCGCGGGCGAAGGGAGCTGGGCCGCTGGGTCCTGCGCTGGAAGGTCTACGCGCGTAAAGCCGAGCAGACCGGGTATGCCAACGCCCCGGACGTGACCACCAACCTCGCGTGGGCCTGGAAATACCACGTGGTGAACGCCTACCTCGACAAGGAATTGCTGCCCGAGCTGCGCACGGGCATTGTCCTCGATACGGCGCTCTGCACCTACTCGCTGTGGGATGAGCGCTCCAGCGTGAGTATCCCTCCCGACTCGGCCCAGCTTTCGCAGGAGATCGAGAACAAGATTTCCCGCCAGGTCAGTCTGCGCCTCGACAGCCTTGTCTACCAGATGCGGAAGCGCAAGGGAGTGACGTTCCTGCAGAGCGACTATCGCGATGACAAGGAATTCCCTCCCGAGGTGATCCTCGCCAAGGCCGACTCCCTGCGCGACACGGGCAGCGCCCGCGAAGCGGAGCAGGAGTACCGCAAGTTGACGGTCAACTACCCGCTCACCGACTCAGGCGCAAGCGCGTTCAGCGAACTGGCGAAACTGCTGACGGAGCGCCAGAGCTACAAGGACGCAATCCGCACGTACCGGCTGCAGCTGTTCCACACCGACAACGACACCGTGCGGTGCAACACGTACTTCATGATCGGGTTCATCTACGATGAGTACATGAACGAACCGGAACTTGCCGAGCAGAACTACCGCTGGGTGCTGAAGAACACGCCGTGGTGCGAACTGGCCGATGACGCGGAGTTCATGATGCTGCATCTGGACGAGCCGATGATCCGCATCGAGGACCTTCGCTCGGAAGCCCTGCGGCAAGGGCGCAAGGTAGAATACGACGACGAACTGGATGAGGAGCTGGAGGCTGTCGACACGACGTCGGCCCCGAAATAGGCATCCAGGCAGGACATCTCCGCGGGGCCGGCGCTGCAGGTGCCGGCCCCGCGTGCGTTTCTGCCTACCACCCCTGGGAAGGCGGCGGGGCCGAGGCCCGATCCGGGAAACACAGTTCCTGGTACTTGCACCAGGTGCAGGTCGTGCTTGATGGGCTCATCGGAAAACGCTCCATCGGCAGCGGGGTATTCTGTTCGACATCGCGGCAGTACGCGTACATCTGCCGTGTTTGCTCCTCGATACGCCCGAACAGCCCCGCCAGATCGGCCTTCGCGGCATCCACCGCCAACTCGTCATAGGTTGGGTACAGGTAGACAATCCGTGGAAATACGCGCTCGAGCGGTATGCCGAAGTTGGCGTTGGCTGCCGCCGCGTACCCCATCACCTGCGCAGTGTGCTTGTGCTCGTCCCGCTTGCCGGTTTTCCAGTCGAGGATGTTGACCTCGTCGCCCACCGGAAGCAGGAAGTCCATCTTGCAGTACGCCTTCAGCCCGCTCAGACGGGTCTCGCCGTAGCCGGGCGGCTCAATCATCCAGTTGTCACGGCTTCGCACGGCGCTCATGCAGATCCATGAATAGACCGGGCTGCCGATGAAATTGCCCAGGCAGGCATGCACGCGCTCGCGGGCGCGCTCGAGGTCCGGCTTCTCCGCCCTGCCGTAGCGCACCTCGAGAAACGTCTTGCTGGTGAAGTACTCCGCGGTCTTCTGCTCGGCAAACTCGTAGAACCGCCCCTCGTCTATGTCACTGTCACTCTTCTGCAGACGGTGCAGGAACGCCTCGAGGACGTCGTGCACCACGTTGCCGACTTCAAGCGCAACGCTCGTCAGCTCCCGCAACTGCCGCATTTTGTACAGCGGCACTTCACGCACATGCTTCTGGTAGTACTCGTAGAAGTACTGGCGCTTGCACTTGTCG
>CAZJJT010000407.1:0-4778 GCA_964546395.1 uncultured Fibrobacterota bacterium | reverse complement strand
CGGTTCAGCAGTCCGGTCAGGCCGCTTCCCTCGCTGTCGGTTGACTCGAACCTAAGAGTGAGGGCGGGCAGGGCTGTGCCGCACCGGTACGACACGGTCATGCCTTCGGCGTTGGGCGAGATCCACTCCAGGCTCATGCCGGTGTCGACGTGTACGCTGAGCCCGGGGAGGCTCCACTTGGCGGCGGTAACCCGGATGTACTGCGGCGGGCACCAGATCTCGAAGCCCACGCGCGGGTCGGCGGTGCTGCGCTCGGGGTAGAACACGAGACTGACCGAGGCGTCCTTCTCTATCTGGGCATCGACGCACACGCCCTTGGCCGACCGCACCCATCCCTGGTTGCCCGAGGGGGCGAGCCAGTGGACAGTGAACGGGACCGCCTGCGGTGTCTTGACCGGCTCGTAGGTCCCGTTCGACTGCAGACCACCCACCATGTAGCGCGGCGTGAGCAGTGAGGTGGCGGTGCGGTTCTTCTCCGGGTCGAGTGGACGGATCGCGAGGCGTTTGGCGGGCGGGTCGGTGAATAGCTTCGGCAGCACCGTGTCGGGCACTTCCCCGCCGAGTGCATGTATGAGCGGCGCAAACGAGATGTCGTGGCTGTGGCCGAACACGAATGTCGTATCCGGCATCGGCGACTGCTCCTTGGTGCCGGATGCCGCCGCGAGCCACAACCCCAATACCGCGCAGTAGCGTGTCATGTCCATTTCGTAGGCGCGCACCCACGGCCCGCATACGTTGCGCAGCGGCGCATGGTACACCTGCGATACCTCCACCCACAGCGCTTCCTCGAGCTTCGCCCCCAGCCCTTTCAGCTCCTCACTGCGCCCGTGCTTGCGCCACGACGCCAGCGCGCAGAGGTCGACCCCGTAGTAGGTGGGGGAGTTGTACTCGCTGAACACGCGGGTGGCCGAACGGAGATCGACGATGGCCCGCGCAAGCTCGAGGCCCTGGGCAACCCACTGCTCGTTGCTGTGCACGGTCCCGGCATAGTCGAGCAGAAACGCACTCATCAGGGCGGCATTGGTGTACGCCGGTGCCACGGCCCTCCGCGAAGCCCCTTCGGCGGCGTACCCGAGTGCCTCGATGGCGCGCTTGGTGAGTTCGGCAGGGAGACGGTGCGCGTGGATGTCGAGCATCAGTGCCAGTGCCATGCCGGCGAACTCGCGCATATTCGGGTCGTAGTCGCGCCAGGCGACTTTGTCGCCGCTGTCGGTGAACTCCTCGGGGGTCCGCGCGAACACGCCGTGCCAGTCATTCGCCGGGGCGTGCCACTGGAGCAGAAGGGTTTGGTGCAGCGCCCGCAGGCCCCTCTCGCGCGCATCGGCAGCTTTTCGCGCCAACTGACCGATTGCGTAGTACAGCGAGGCGCGTGTATCGTGCTGCGGCGGCTGCGTCAGGCGCACCAACCCCGCGCCTGCATCCCACCACTGGTCGAGCAGCGCCATCGCCGCATCGTTGACTCTGTCAATCCCCGGTCCGGGGACAAACTCGCTCATGCGCGGGTTGCCTGCTGAGTGTGACGAGTATCACATCCGGTTCGCAGTCAATATACAACCCACGCTTCCACAGCGGAAACCGCCGGTCTCGAGGGGCCACGTGCAATACGATGGGGTGGGGTGTGCGTAGTCTGGGTGCGCCACGGCTGCGTTCGTGGTGAGAGCCAAAGGAGGTGTCGTATGCGTGCGAAAGGAGTGGTAGCCATGACTGCGGTGCTGGCATGCGGCGTGGGAAGCCGCGGTTCGTGTGCTTCTTTGCTGGAGACGGCGACGTTTGCCGGCGGCTGTTTCTGGTGCATGGAGCCGCCGTTCGAGCAACTTGACGGGGTGATGGAAGCGGCAGCAGGGTATACCGGCGGACGGGGTGAGAATCCCACCTACGAACAGGTGAGCAGTGGACGGACCGGGCACTACGAGGCGGTGCAGGTGAGCTACGACCCTTCGAAGGTGACGTACCAGGATCTGCTCGACGTCTTCTGGCGCAACATCGACCCGACCGACAAGGGCGGGCAGTTCGCCGACCGAGGGACGCAGTACTACACCGCGGTGTTCTACCACAACGAGGAACAGAAGCAGCTCGCGGAGGAATCGAAGCGGGCGTTGGGCACGAGCGGGAAATTCAGCAAGCCGATTGTGACAGCGGTGCTTCCGGCAGGGCCGTTCTACCGGGCTGAAGACTATCACCAGGACTACTATCGCAAAGCCCCGGCTCGCTACAAGCGGTACAAGCGGGGATCGGGACGGGAGCTGTTCATCGAGAAGATGTGGCAGAAAGAGACGAAGCCGGCACAGAAGAGCTGGAACGCGCCTTCCGACAGCGAGCTCAGAGAACGTCTCTCGCCGCTCCAGTACTACGTGGTACGCGAGAACGGGACCGAACGACCGTTTGCCAATGAGTACTGGGACAATCATGCGGAGGGGATCTACGTGGACATCGTGTCGGGCGAGCCCCTGTTCAGCTCACGTGACAAGTTCGAGTCGGGCACGGGGTGGCCGAGTTTCACTCGTTGCCTGGTGGCCGACAACGTAGTGGAGAAAACCGACCGGAGCCACAGTATGGCGCGGGTGGAGGTGCGCAGCAGGCACGGTGACTCGCACCTCGGGCACGTGTTCCCCGACGGGCCTGCGCCGACGGGGCTCCGCTACTGCATCAACTCGGCCTCACTGCGTTTCGTGCCGGCCAACCGTGTAGCCGAGGAAGGGTACGGGGAGTTTCTCGGGCTGTTCGGTGCCCCGAAGGCTTCGGCGGGACGTGCGCCGTGAGCCAGACCGATCAGCAGCCTGCCAGGAGCGGCCCTCGACCCGCAATCCTCAATCAGTATATTCTGCCCAATGCCACGCGCCCGTGCCCCATGCAACCGTTCCCGCTCCGCTGTCCCGACGGAGCTGCTCCGGTTGTCGGTCGAGCAGGCCAACGACGGGGTCGTGATTACCGACGCGCGCCGCAGAGACAATCCGACTATCTATGTCAACCCCGCATTCGAGCGCATGACCGGGTACCTGTTCGACGAGGTGAAGGGGAAGAACTGCCGGTTTCTCCAGGGGGAGAAGCGCAACCAGGCAGCGCTGGAGGATCTGCGGGTCGCTCTCAAGCGCCGCCAGGGAACACTCGTATCGCTGCTGAACTACCGCAAGGACGGCAGCGAGTTCTGGAACGAGCTGAGCATCGCGCCGCTCAACGACAGTCGCGGCCGTACCACGCACTTCGTGGGAATCCAGAAGGATGTCACCGGGCGGGTGAAAGCGATCGAGCAGATCACGAAGTACCAGCGTAAGCTCGAACAGGCAAACAAGCGGCTGCACGAACTGGCGACCCACGACGATCTCACGGGTCTGCACAATCGCCGCGCCTTCGCCGAAGCCATCGATCGCGAGCTGCGCCGCTGTGCCCGGGAGCGGCGGCCGTTGGCAGTGCTCATGTTCGATATCGACTTTTTCAAGCAGTACAACGACCTGTACGGGCACCTGGAAGGTGATCGGGTGCTGCGCGCCGTGGGTGCTGTCGTACGCGAGTCGATGAGGCGGCCGGCGGATGTCGCTGCGCGCTACGGCGGGGAGGAGTTTGTGGTGCTGGCACCGGGACTCCGCGCGCGACAGGCGCTGGCACTGGCGGATTCGATACGCGGCCGCATACGGGCACTGGGGATCCGTCACGCCGGCTCACGGGCGGATCCGGGTCTTACGCTCAGCGCCGGTGTGGTCAGCATGGTGCCGGGCGCCCGTGACCAGACCGACTACTTGCTCAGACAAGCCGATCAGGCGCTATACCGGGCCAAGCGCTCGGGCCGCAACCGCTCTATGCTGGCCCGCGGGGCCGGGAAGAAGGGGTAGCGAAGCCTGGGACTCCCGTGTTGGAGTCGTGCTCCGAACTCTCTGACCAGGATGGACCGTGAACGTAGGCGCAATCTTCGACTGGGACGGTGTGATCGTCGACTCTTCGGCCCACCACGAGCGGAGTTGGGAAATGCTGGCCGCCGAGGAACGGCGCGAGTTGCCACGCGGCCACTTCAAACGTGGTTTCGGACAGAAGAACGAACGCATCATCCCCGGCATCCTTCACTGGACCGAGGACCCGGCCGAGGTCGCCCGTCTTTCGCGGCGCAAGGAAGCGCTGTACCGGGAGGTGGTGGCGGCCGAGGGACTCGTCCTGCTGCCCGGCGTCGCACGCCTCCTTTCCGAGTTGCGCCGCGCCGGTGTTCCCTGCGCCGTGGGCTCATCGACCCATGTCGCCAACCTGGATACCGCCTTCGCGATCCTGGGCATCCGCGGTTCGTTCGACGCGATAGTGACCGGCGAGGACGTTTCGCACGGCAAGCCGGACCCGGAGGTGTTCCTCCTGGCCGCGCAGCGTATCGGCGTCGCGCCCCACAGGTGCGTGGTGTTCGAGGATGTGCCGGCGGGGGTGGAGGCGGCGCTGGCCGGAGGGATGGCCGCGGTGGCGGTTACCACCACCAACCCGCCTGAGTTGCTGCAGCGCGCTCACCTTGTGGTCGGGGATCTGTCTGAAGTGACAGTGGAGGTGGTCGTCGGCCTGCTGAACCGTTGAGTCGCTGCACCATCTCGACCAACCTGCACGGCAGTATAATCGGTAACAGCCGTTGCTCCCTGTACGAGAGGTCTCATGCCTGCCAATGGCGCACCACGGCCGTCCGGGTCTGCCGAGAGTATCCGCCGCAAGCCGGTGCAGATCGGCCGCTACCGCATCGTCGACTATGTCGGCGGTGGAGGCATGGGTGATGTGTGGATGGGGGAGGACTCGTTCGGCAACCGGGTCGCTATCAA
>CAZJJT010000406.1:2453-4782 GCA_964546395.1 uncultured Fibrobacterota bacterium | reverse complement strand
AGAGCAAGAGCATCCATGGTGGCGAAGTATGTGGGAAGCCTGGACACGAAGTGTCATAATATCTTGCGATTCGTCCTTGCTCGCCAATCGAGTTGTGGGTGCTTCCTCAGGCATATTCGGCATATTTCTGCTCAGGATCGAGGAGTGCGATGTGCGATTGTGTGAACACAGTGTCACGCCATTTTTCATACTTCGCCCCGGAGCAGAATCCCTTAAGTCCCCACCACATGCCGCCCAGACACATGATCCCAATGTAGTGGGGTGCTACCGCGCGCAAAGGATTGATTCTCTTGCTGTCTAGAAATAGAACAAGGTCTATCTCGGTGGGGGCACGCAGAGGCCGTTGCCAATCTATGACCTTGTACCCACTTGGTAGAACAAACACGTTTTTTGCAGCAAGGTCCCCATGAACAAAGTCATTTCCACATTCGATTGCCTTAAGAACATTGGCAGACTGCGACCACTCTTCCATGCTGTCGATGCGCTCGCCTTGCTCAGGGCTCAGAAGTCCCCTCTCAAGCACATTGCGATAGGCCGCGAACACATGCCGTGTCACGGTTACCCACTTGTCAACAGTGCCGATATCCAGCCATACGGGACACGAGTCAGAGCATGCGAGAGCCCCGATCTGCCGCACGAGTGCTCTCCCGTGGAGCACAGCTTCATCGGGCGACATAGGCACGCTCTCGGCGAGAGGCGAGTCAATGTATTCAATGTCCATGATCAGGTAGCCATCGGCAGCATGGAGTACTCTAACGGCAGGAAGAATGTCGCCACTCACAGTCTGCAGGACCTTGGCCTCAAGTGTTGGACCAGACTGCGACTTGTAGATGCTTCGGTGACCGTCCTCGCGAACTACCAGCTGCACGCAGGACAGAGGCCACTCATGCAGTGTCGTCCGCTGCAATACACGGCTTCCGTAAACAATAGAGAGCTCCTCATCCGTATGCAGCTGAAGGTTGAAGAATTCGTGCTTTTCCATCATCATCCTCTGCTGTTTCTGCATTCACCGGGGGGGTATTTCTACCAACGCCCGGCAAACAGGTGCTGTGCTGGCAAGGGGTAGTGCAAACGACAAGGCCGTGTGCCAGTCCCCGAAGGTGCCAGTGGCACCTGCTCTCGGCACGCTTGGCCCGTGAGCACTGCCCGCTGATGCTGTTCTTGTCTGCATTAGGTCGCAGCATGGCGCCCTTGGCCTGTTGTGACTGTAGGACAAGACCCCACATCGCCCTCGGCCACGAAATCCAGCCGAATGCTGGCCGAGAAGTGGCGATTCCAGCGCAGACGCGCCAACCGGAACTGGTAATGCGTGTGCTCATGTCACGTTCGCCGTGATTTCCCGCTTTTCCTACAGTCTCGTTGTGTGTTGTGCCCGGCCCGTGCCCCTCGGGCTTGTTCGGCATTTGGGGTCTGCCCGTGCATTGCGCCACTCATCTGTCGGCTCCTGTGCATGGAGGTATCAGGAGTGCAGCACCGGAGGTAGATGGAGCGAGGGCAACCGAGCCTCGAGCTGATACGTTGTGTGCCGCAAGTCTGCGACCAGTTAGGTCGAACAGATGCAAAACTGTGGCGTGAGCCGGCGTAAAGAATGGAGCTTGCGCAAGCCGAACACTGCCTGAGCGCTCGAGTACGACCACCAGCAACAAGTCCTGCAGTGTCTGGCCATCAAGCTGGGCTGTCACAGATACTGTGCGGACTCCTGCGGTGCCGAGTGCACAGAACGTGAGTGAAGTGCCGACGGAATCGCTCAGCGTCGCTGGACCGTCAGCAATCCGCCACGCGATGCTATCCGGCGAGGGATAGACAGTGTCATTTCCACAGCGAATGGCGAACGGTGGGGCGGTCAGGCCAATGCATTCTCCGCTGACGACAGTATCTGGATCCTGCATTGAGAGCCAGACATCGCAAACGGTTGCTGCGGTTGGCCGTAGGAAGCAGATAGACGCGGTATCAGAAGTGCTTGGGCAGAGCGCGTAGATGGTGGCGGTGTCTGCGCGCACCGATGCTACAGTGGCAGTTGCCTGTTCGAGCGAGTCAGTACTTGGTTGTACCGTGACGAACGAACTGTCCGAACTCCACCAGACGACAGAATCGCAGCGGCCGGCGAAGTTGCCGAAGGTATCGCGCTGCACCGCGTAGAGGCTGTAGTGAAGGACGGTGGGCGAGATGGCAAGAGTGTCGACTGGCAGCCACGTGCCAGGCGAGGCGAATGGCGTCAAGCCGATGGACAACGTGGTGGACTGTGCCGCGAGACCTGACAGAACGACAGCAAGGATAGACACAACGGGCCTGTGCATACCTGCTTCCTCCCCAAATCACTACTGACAGT
>CAZJJT010000406.1:0-2443 GCA_964546395.1 uncultured Fibrobacterota bacterium | reverse complement strand
ACCGGCCAGGCATTTCGTACAACTAGGCGTTCACTGTACATGTGCATCTGCCCGTGGATACCTGTATCTATCCCTATATACAAAACGCGCATCTGTATGCATATGCTTTTCCTCCACGGGTAGTGCACATGTACGTTGCCGGTGCCACTGGGGTGCGGGGAAGGGCATGTATGGTGACGTTCCTGCGAAGCAGGAATGACCACCATACATGTTCTGCCCGTGAGCAGAGCCCAAGACGTCGGGCCAGGAATCGCTGAGCCCGCCAGAGCCGCGCCGGACGGCCCTGGACTCGCGGGGTTCGGGGTTGCGTAATCCCCGAGGATCCAGAGCACGGGAGACGAGGGGCCTCAGACCTCATCCGCTCGCCATGCGAGCGACCTTCTCCTATCAGAGAAGGTGCCGTTCCTCCGGCAGAAGCGGAGGAACGCCTGTCTTGCCCCGAGTCGGGCCTACGCGACCGAAGGTCGCGAGGGAGACGGGCCAGAGGTCGGGGCTCCAAGGCGTCCGATGCGCCGGTGGCACATGCTGCGCGAAGGCCTACTGCCCCACTTGTGCCGGTCCCGGGTATGCGAAACACCCGGGAAACACGAGGGAACCGGTCGATGGGACGATCTCAAGCACGAATACGATCGCGACCACTTCGCGAGCGGCGGGAGGCTGCCCCGTTCCTCCGCAAACGGTAGAGAGGCCCGGGTGTCCTCTCAGTAGAGGCTGAGCTGGCCAGCGGTTTGCCCAATCATCAATCCTCATTCACCAATGTGCCGTATCCCGTCCCCCGCTTGGCGGAGACGCAACCCGCTCCTCCGGACGCGGCAACGCAGCCCGGCGACATCACCCGGGATCGTCGCGGCAGCGCCGCTCGCGCGCCTCTGATCTGTGTTCTGTGAGAACACGGAAACTGCCTTGGGTGCCTTGACGGAGAGCCACATTCCGGGTACCTTTACGCAGGGAGGACGGTGTATGGTCAGTGTGTTCTCGTACAGCAACTACCGCGAGTACCTCCGGGACTATTTCAGCGAGCGCAAGAAGAGCGACCCCTCATTCTCGCACCGCTGGTTGGCAGGCAGATTGGGGCTTGCCACGTCCAACTTCATGCTCCTCGTTATCCAGGGCAAACGCAACATGAGCCAGTCGGTGTGCATGCGACTCTCGGACACGCTTCGCCACACGCGCAAGGAAGCGGAGTATTTCGAGGCCATGGTCGGCTTCTGCCAGGCCAAGTCCGTCCACGAGAAGCAGCAGTTCTACGCACGCATGCGGGTGCTACGCGGCAAGCTGAAGATCAAACGTATCGAAGAGAAACAGTACGAGTACTACGAGAGTTGGTACAACCCGGTGATACGCGAACTCGTGGCCGAGCCCGGCCTGGCTTCATCGCCGGACAACCTGGCCAAGGTCCTGCTGCCCGCTATCACCAGCGCGCAAGCGCGCCGCTCAGTTGAGCTGCTTGTGGAACTGGGTTTTGTCCGCAAGCGCGGCGCCACCTATGAGCAGTGCGACCCGATCATCGCCACGGACCGCGAAGTCAACTCCTTTGCCGTTGCGGGGTTCCACAAGGCAATGGGAACGCTGGCGGTTGAAGCTGTCGACCGGGTGCCCAAGCACGAGCGCAACTTCACGGCATCAACGATCCGGATCTCCGCCGGTACGTTTGATCGCATCCGACGGCGTATCGAAGACCTCCGCAAGGAGCTGTTGGCACTGGCCCAGGCCGACGACAGCGGCGACCGGGTCTACCAGCTCAACTTCCAGGTGTTCCCAGTCACCAGGACGGTACCGGCCAGAGAGAAGGGGCAATGAGTCCACTACGCGCATACACCGCAGCCGCGGCCATTGCCCTGAGCATGCTGATACAGTGCACGAGCGGCGATGCCGTCTGTGGCGGGGGCACGGACACGGGCAACGGGGCAACGGGAGTGCTTCACATGGCGGACGGCTCGCCTGCGGTGGGCGCCGCCGTGAGTCTGGTGGCCGACACCGCCGATCCACGCTACGAGGGCCCGACGGCGACGGCAGTAACGGATGTCAGTGGGCGCTACACGATGTGCGATTTCCCGGCAGGCACGTACAATGTGCTGGGGGCGCTGGGGACGGCACGGTCATACTTGTGCGGGGTAGCGGTGGGGCCTGAGGACACGGCATTCGTGCCCGACGATACGCTGCGGCTGGCGGGAGTGGTGTCGGGCACCATCGAGCCGCCGCAGGGCTTCGATAGCGTTCACATTGCGTTCGTGATGGTGGGAACTGAGTCATATGCAGACTGCGACTCGACAGGAAACTTCACCGTGGCAAATGTAGCTGGGGGCGAATACATCGTGTGGATCGTGGCCACAGTCCCCGGCCTGGCGCCCGATACCACCGAGTTTACGATCACCATGGGTGAGGCACACGCAGATACCGCTGACTCCCAGGCGGTGGCAGCAGGCAAGGTGCGGATAGTGAC
>CAZJJT010000405.1:0-4792 GCA_964546395.1 uncultured Fibrobacterota bacterium | reverse complement strand
ATGCGCCTTCGTTGCTCCCGTATCTCCCGCAACCCGCTTCGTGACCCACCGTCCCTGCCCACCGGCCACCCGGGTGGCGAAGCGACTCACATGCACGTACAGCATCCAGTCAATCGGGGCCATGGCAGTCGTTGACACCGTCGCCCGGCTGTGGTACGATATGGCATAGGACACGCCACGAGCACCGGGATCAGAGCCATGCCGACCTCCCACACCATCGACCACGACCAGCAGCTCAACAGGGTCACCATAGCCGGGAAGGCCAGTCTCAGCGACTGCATCGACGCCATTGGCGATGTTGTCCACGATCCGCAGTTCGTACCAGACTGGCCGATAGTCGCGGACCTTACTTCCATCGAGTACTATCCTGCCAGCAGCGATATTGAGGTCCTCACGAAAGCGATGGCGGACTGCAAGGGCAGTCTCACGGCGCCAATTGGCCTGGCAGTAGGCAACTCGGTCCTCCTCTTCGCCGCCAAGCTCGCATGCTCGTTCGTGGCCAGTGCAGGGATCGCCATGAGAGCCTTCGAGGATGTCGAAGCGGCACAGATCTGGTGTATCCGCGAACATCAGCGTGCATCGGTCTGACAGAGTCGCGGCACGCGCGGCTTACCACCCCGCCATCTCTTCCACCGTCGACACCTGCTCCCACAGCTCACTCGTCTCGCGCTGCCAGAACGACTCGTTTCCCCAGTCGGGATAGGTGCGGCGAAACATGAAATCATCAGCCTGGCGGCTGCACCACGCAGCGAAGTACACCATGCGCATGGCGCGGAGCGGCTCGATACAGCGAAGGCTGCCGCGGTCGAACCGGCGGAACTGCTCGTAGCCCTCGAGGAACAGCTCGATCTCACTCCGGGCCTTGTCGGCACGCTCGGGGAGCAGCAGCCACAGATCCTGCACCGGCGGCCCCATCGCCATGTCATCGAAGTCGATCAGCAACAGGCCCTCCTCGAGCCGGTCGAGGATATTCCCCGCGTGGCAGTCCCCGTGGATCCTGATACGCTCCACCCCCTCGAACCACGGGGTACACAGCTCGACCAGCCGCTGTACCGGCGCCCGGTACTTGTCCCGTGCATTCTGCGGTATCACGTTAGTATACAAGTGGTTAAGGTCATCGGTCAGCGACTGCCCCGGCCCGATTGTGACACGGTGCGGCGCCGCTGCCCGGCATCCCGCCAGATGCGTGCGGGCCACCAACGCCCCGAGTCGTACCCAGTCGGTCTGCTCGCCGATCTCGATACGTCGTCCACCTCGCTTGGGGTACAGCGCGAACAGCACCCCCTCCCGCTCCCCGACCGTGCTGCCGTTTTTGAGCGTAACAGGCGCAACCACAGGTACTTCGGATGATGCGCACTCGGCCACAAATGCATGCTCTTCGGCAATTGCCTCCCGCCCCCAGCGCCCCGGGCGGTAGAACTTGGCGATAACCCCTTGCCCGTCCTCGCTGCGCAGCTCGTAGACCCGGTTGATATAGCTGGGGAGTGGGCGGATAAGGGGGGTCAGCCGCGTTCCCAGCCCGCTTTCGGCTGCCGCGAGCACAGCATCCGGAGTCAGCTCGGCAAACGCACCCCCTTCGCCGACCCTGGGAGTCTCGGGAGCCCTGCGGGCATCCACCTTGCGGTTGCCGTCCACCTACTCCTCCAGCCGCACAGTGGCCAGCGACCACGGGTTCATATCGATTGAAAAACGGCCACTGCTGTCCACCAAGGGCGTTTCCAGCACCCGAACCTCATCCAGACCAACCACCGACACCCGCTGGCCTACCGGCGCGGTGACCGTTGCCTTGGTCGTGCCGGCGGATGCATTGAACAGGCGCAGGATTGTCGCACCGCGGTCATGGCTCCGCTTCAGCGCCGACACCACTACTCCCTCGCCCACCACCGCCAGCGGCGGCCCCTGGTCGACCTCGGGGCGGATGTCCGGCTCGAACCCGAGGATCAGTTCCGAGGCCGCCGCGCTGCGCCACCGCACGGCTTCCGCGAACAAGCCGCCACCCTCGGTTGCGGGACTGTACGGCCTGATACCAAAGGTCATATCGAAGCCTCGGAGACACTGCGCATCCGGGGTCAGCGTGTCCGGGCCTGCCCCACCCCCCCGTGTCAGCATGTCGCCACGGCTGAGCATCCCCACCGCACGCAACAGGCAGACCGCGAGGCGCGGTGAAGGTGCCCGACATATCTCGTAATTGAATGGGAAACGTGAGAATACAGCAATTCCTGCATCCTTGTTCTCAAGCGCCACAAAGTGGTCGGCGGGGTGTTCGGGATCGATCACGAACCCCTTGCCACGGCGCTCCCGCTTGCCCGCAGCCCTCACCACTTCGTTGAATTTCAGCCCCGCACGGCTCTGCTTCGGGTTCCAGGGGACCGGAAGATTCCAGCGCAGACGGTGGTCATGCGCGGTGTTTTCGAAGAGGATACGGCACGAGACGGCTGCCTCCCCCGGTGCCAGGCTGTACTCCAAGGTGATGGGAATCAGTGACTTGGTCGAACACCTTCCCTTCGGAGTCGACTCGCGCGGGATACGGAGCACCCCGCGGCAGGAGAGCACCTGCAGACCGTTGCAGCCAGCCGAGTGGTTCGGGGAAGTCCGCAGTCGACTGAAGACCACTTCGCTATCGCCACGAATGTGTGAGAACGTGTACTCGTCCCCACAGTCAGCCTGGTCACTGAACAGCCCGAGCCCTTTCCACTCCCTCTGTAACAACTTGTCATAGAGTTCGATACTGCCATTCGATGCGAGTGTCACCTTCAGTCGCTCATTCTCGATGGCGCCCGTGCGCGAAGGGGTCCGGGGCCACCGTGGCCGCTTCTCGACGAAGAACCGGCTGAACCTGAACGGCTCGAGGGGCGCCGCCACCTCGAGCATCACCACCGGATGCGGGTGTTCAGTTGAGCGACCCCTGCTCAGCTCACGGAACGGCACGGGACAGCCCTGTTCATCCACGACATCGTAGTACTCGAACGGCTTGATATCACCCCAGTTGAGCCGTCCCTCATAGTCCAGTTTCACCACTGCCCTGCGAGGTGCTTCCCCTGTCTGGGCCGAGGCCAGGAAGAAGGCGTAGCGCTCATCACCCGGCCGCTGCCCCCCGTAGTGCTGTATCAAGTGGTGCCCCATGCGCCTTCGGACCGCATCGGCTGCCTGGAGCGCGCAGGCAATATGCATCTCGTTCTCCCGGTGCACGGGATCGACCGAGCACCCCGTGATATCATCGTGGGGGTGGGCCTTGAGGAGGCGCTTCCAGGCGAGCGTCACTGCCCCTCCTGCCGCATCGGTCCGCCCCACCAGCGCTGCGAGCGCCTCGGCCGGCTCTGCCACCTGTGTCAACTGACGCTCGGCTTCAGCGTTGGCCTGCTTGAGGTACACACGGGTGGAGACCGTGCCGCCGAGAATACTCGAGGCCCCGCGGCCGTGGAACTCCCCTTCGTACACGTAGGCACTCGACCAGTCGCGCCCGGCCATAGCCCCGTCGACCTCGTTCCAGTCCCCTATCACCAGCCGCCGCGTGTGCGACTCTGTTCCTTTCATGATATCAATCAGTTGCGGCTGAGGAATCTGATGGTCGACACCGGCAAGGAGCACATGCGGCTCCCCTTGCCCATCAACCTGGCGCTCGCAGGCCGTGCCCAACTGCTCCACCGCCATCTCCATATTGAACCGCGGCCGGATTCCCGAGCTCTTCTTGTCGAACACCTCGCCGGTTCCCCGGTGCAGACCCAGGCGGGCCGCGTTCGCATAGCCATCCCTGAGCCGGAACACATGCACCTCGCTTCCGTCGGGACAGCGCCAGCGGAAGAAGCGGAGGGTGTCGGGGAACCCGGGCGGCTGCCCCCGCATGAACGCGTACGTGCGGTAGCCGAATCCGGCTACGAGCATGGGGATGCTCGGCGTGTGACCGAACGTATCAGGGAGATAAACTACATGTTGAAGAGCATGAAATGACTCTGCCAGTTCTTTTCCTATCAGCATGTTACGAATGAATGCCTCGCCGCCGGTGCAGTACAGATCCGACTGCACGTACAGCGGCCCCATGGTGAACCGTCCGGCCCTCCCCATCCGCTCCAGAGCGTCCCTGTCTCCGGGCACGGCCTCCAGGTAGTCTTCCACCGGGGCACACTGCCCATCGATAGCGAAGCGATACTCGGGGTACCTGTCCCACAGTTCCCTGACAGTCTGGAACAGCTCGATGAGCTTGACGCGGAACCGCTCAAGCGGCCAGTACCAGTCGCGGTCCCAGTGGGTAGTGGGGATGACGGTCAGCGTGGCGGAGGGCAAGTGGTTGGCAGAGCGCATGTGACCTCGTGTGGGAGAAAGAAGCGTTGAGTCGCTGAGGCGTCGACAATGCAGCGTACCAGGCGCTTCGGCACGAATATCATCAATCCCAGCCCGAAAGTCAACGATACGTTGCCGAACCAAGTGACGAAGGGCCCCTGGTCGTTGGCCAGTTCCCGGGCTTGGGGACCAGTAGCCGGGAGGGCCGGCGGCGCCCGCTGGAAGGCGGATCAGGATTTCTGGTCGACAGAAACTCTCTTCGTGTTGCCGGAAGGCAACCGACGACTCAACCCTTCAGGCTACTTGTCCGGCAGCGCCTCCAGCATCTCCACTACCTGCCTCTTGCGCAGCACATCCCTCATCACCACCGGGCTGTAGGGGTCATCACCCCGGAACAGTGCCAGAAACGGGATACTGCGTGAGCCGAGGTGTTCGAGAAGTGAAGACGCTGCGGGATTATCTGAAGTAAGGTCTGCAGTAAACAGCGCAACATCTTTATTATGAATGAGTTCTA
>CAZJJT010000404.1:0-4792 GCA_964546395.1 uncultured Fibrobacterota bacterium | reverse complement strand
TAGTCAGGGGATCAGTAGTCAGGGGATCAGTAGTCAGGGGATCAGTAGTCAGGGGATCAGTAGTCAGGGGTCAAGGGGGGGGAAGCACGTCTTTGCCTGCCCTCATGACTGCTGCCCCCCCTGAGCCCTTCTGCTCCCCTACCTCACCACCATCACCCTTCGTTCCCTGCTTGCTGCCAGTTTGCCGTCCGCCCCGTAGGCTTTGACCTGCAGCAGGTACATGCCGTTTGCCGTGGCGTGTTTCAGCCCGCTCGAGCCGTCCCACACCACGCGGTTGAGCCCGGCGTGCAGCTGCTCGGGCGTATGCTGCCACACCACCCGTCCGAGTGCATCCACCAGCACCAGCTCCACCCGACCCATCTGCTCGGGAAGCAGGAACTGCACGCTCAACACCCCCCGCACCGGGTTGGGATACGCCAGCAGGTTGGCCAGCGGGGCCACCGCACACAGTGCCTGACGGAAGTACTCCGGGCCGCCCACGGTTACCACCCGCTCAACCGTGCTCTTGGCCGGCACGCTCACACTCAGTACCTTCCCCCCCGCATCCACCCGCTGCCCTCCCGCATCCACCACCCGCACGCACAGGCTGTCTCCCAGGTTCTCCGCCCCCAGCACCGCGTAGCTCAGCCGCGCCGCGCTCTGCCCGTTGTTCACGAACGCCACCCGGTAGCTCACCCCGCCGTCCTCCACACGGTGGGCAACCGCATGGCCGTAGCGCGCACCGCTCTGCGGCTCCACCACCCGCACCACCACGCTGCCGAACCCCGGACCCGCCGGGTACCAGCTCACACGCTCCCCCGCACGCTCCGAGTAGCCAAGCACCGCACTGCCTATCTTCGAGCCGCTCTCGTTCCACGCCGCCACCTTCACCGACCACTCCCGAGGGCCCCCCGTGGCACTCTTTGCCAGCCGCCGCGGGGACACCGTGTAGCTGCTCATCGCCGCGCACGTCGGCGGGATCCGAAGCGTCACCGGCGTCTCCAGCGGGTTGTAGATGCTGTAGCCCGTGCGCGTGTCCGCATGCAGCAGACGAGAGCGGTCCCGCAGGCTGTCATCCACCAGCTCGTAGGCGTAAATCACCTCCGTGCGATACACCGAGTCCCCCGTCGCACGCACCCACTGGTACACGTGCAGGCTGTCGCTGTAGCCCCCCGTCGCGTCAAGGATATCCCCCAGCCGCATATCAAAGCGCCACGGCAGCGACACATCCGTCCACTCCCCGTGGTAGGCGCTCAGCTGCTGCGGCTGACGAAGCGACACGGTCACCCCACGACCAAACCGCAGTGTGCGGGTCTTGTCGGTCTTGACCCACAGCAGCTTGCTCGGCTTCAGCGCAAACACCGCCGCCTTCGACTCACCGTACTCAACCCAGCCGTGGCCACCCCGCGTCACATCATCGGTCGAACTCGTATCGAACCACCGGAACACCCGCATCTGCGTGTTGTCATACCCCCCCCCGGTCACCACCGACACCACCGGCAGCAGAGACGGATCGTCCAGCACCGCACTCGTGCGCAGCGGCACCCACCGCTGACCCTCCGTCGACACGTCACTCGCCTCAAGCCGTGTCACCTGACGCGACAGGTTGAACGTGTCCGAGAAGTGAGCGTCACTCACCACCACGTACACCCGCACCCCGTTCACGTCCGTGACGTACCCCTGTGGCACGTTCGCCATCACTTCGCCCGTGGTCCCCAGCAGTGTGTCCTCCGTATGGCCAACCCCCACCGGGTCCTCCCCCCGGCCGTACAGCACGTACACCCGCACCCCCGCCACGTTATCACTCACCCGCACCGTGTCGGCAAGCGGCGTGTTCGACGCCACCACCACGCTGTCGCCCCAGCCTATCTCCACACTCGGACGCTGCGTGTCAACCATCAGCATCAGCACCTCGTACTGCTCGAAGCCGCGCTGCACCACCAGGTAGCCCTCCGAAGCGTGCAGCGTGTACTCGTGGTACACCACCCACTGCCCGCTCGCGTTGCGGTAGTACACCCGGATATCCTCTGCCGTGTACCCCGGGGGGATCGAGTCCCACTTCAGCGCCATCTGCAGCTCCGGACCCGGAAGGTACTGACGTGAGGTGAACCCCACACTCACCGGCACCAGGCCCAGCGGGGCTGCACTCAGCCACACCGCATCAAGCGTGTCACGGTTCGCCCCGAACCCCCACGTGCCCGGGTACCAGATACGCACGTGGTCGTTGAACACCCGAACCGTGTCGTCGATAGTCGACGAGAAGTACGTAATCGGCTCCCAGGAGTAGCGCCCGATCACTATCCGCGCATGGCTGCTGTCGGTCGGCGCGCTGCGGTACCCTCCCACCTTGTTCATCCACAGAAACACGTGGTACACCGTGTCGAACACGATACCCTCGCCCAGCGCGATACGCACCGTGTCGCGCTCCCGAACTGCCGTGTTCCAGCTCGCCGGCTCAACCACCGACGCCGCCGCGCTGTCAAGACCCCAGCTGCGGCCCCACTGCACCGAGTCGTCCACCGGCACCCACCCCCCCGTGTAGTGCCAGCTCACCACCAGCTCGTTGCGCACGCTGTCAACCCACGCCCCGTCCACCGCCACCCGGTTGGGCACCGTGTCCGTCGGGTTCACCGGCTCCGTAGCGACCGTGGCCCGGGAGCCCACGCTCACCGCCGTCCAGTCACCGTCGATACGAGCCTGAGCCGCAAAGTAGTACAGCGTGTTCGGGCTCAGGTTCGTCACCGTGTCGCTCAGCGCCCCGTACAGCGTCTGCACCACCCCCAGCGCATCAACCACATCCACCACCCCCGTAGGAATCTGCGCCGTGTTGTACCACACCCGCACGCTGTCCATCCCCGGTATCGTCGTATCCGTCCACGACACCCGCACCTGGTAGCTGTTCAGCGCTGTGGCTGACAGGCGTACCGGGTTGGCCGGAAGGTCCCGGCCTACCGCGAAGCTGCTGCGCACCGCACTGCTCAGCACCCCGGTGGCGCTGCGCAGCGCCACCGCGCAGTACACCGTCTGCCGTGCCCCGTCGAACGCCGCGTTCTTCACCACCAGGCTGTAGCTGCTGCCCGAGGCGCTCAGCGTATCCACCGGCACCGTGGCCACGAAGAAGCTGTCCGAAAACAGTGTGTCAAAGCTGCAGTACACCACCGCACTCGCCACCTTGCTCTCCAGGCTGCCAAGGTTGTCCAGCGTTACCGAGGCCGAGTCGCCACGCGGCTCGTAGTAGCTGCCCGTGATGCTCAGCTGGTTCACCGGCGGAACCATGTCCCGCATCAGCACCGAGTCGCCGTTGTCCCGCGTAAACGGCATCAGGCTGTCCGGGTTGTGCCACCATACCGACACGCTCAGGTAATACTGCTCATCCGGCGGCGTGAGTGCCGGCACCGTGATACTCGCCGTTGCCTCCGTGCTCCCCGGGCAGCCCGTCGCACTCTTCAGCGAGTCCAGGCTCAGCCGGAAAAATCCCGGGTCCATCGTGTCCGGGCTCTGCATGAACCCGCCCGTGCGGTACCATATCCCGATGTACTCGCCCCACAGGCCGTAGCCGCTCGGGGCGCTCGGAAGGCCACAGAAGTTGCGTATCGTCAAGAGGATATGCGTCTCATCACCGTACTCCCCCCGTACCACCACCGGGTTACTCGGCACGTCCGCCGCCGTGGTGATCGCACGGCCCGTGTCCGCACGCGCCCAGTTGCCCACCGTGTCCTTCACCCACAGCGAGAACAGGTACGTCGTCGCATCACTCAGCCCCGACACCAGCACGTTGTAATCGGTGGCCGTGCTCCCCGCCGGCAGCACCGCACGTGCCGCCGCTGTCTGCTTGCCCGTGCTGTCCGGGCCCATGAACCCGCTCGTGCTGTACCAGATGAACACACTGTCCGCATCCGTCGAGTCGCTCTCCGGAGCACCCCAGCTCACGTCGATATCAGCCGGGCCCAGCGCGTTGAGGGTCAGGCTTGTCGTGGGGTTGGGACGGGTCGTGTCGCTCACACTCAGCACTGCTGCCCCACTCGTATCCACCCCGCAGCGCCCCGCAACCGCGCAGCGGTAGCTCGCTCCGTTGTCGCGCCGGTACGCCGTGAACGTGTAGGATGCCTGCTGGGCCGCCGCACCGCTTATCGCCGTGCCGTTGCGAAGCCACTGGTAGGTAATCGGCTCCGTGCCCGTAGCGCTTACCCGCAGGGTCGCCGGGCTCCGCTCAACCACCGTCGTATCTGCCGGGTGGCCGCTCACCGCCACCGTGTCGCACAGGATAGTCACGTGCAGTGTGCAGGGAGCACTCGTAGCGCTTGCGCAGCTGTTGCTCACCACACAGCGGTACTGGTAGCCGTCCAGAAGCGTGTCTCCGGCCCGAAACAGCGTGTCGTTGGTCGCTCCCGACATAACACGAAATGCACTGCTGTCCGGGTGCTGCTCCTGCCACTGGAACGTCGGCGCGGTACCCGCCGCCTGCACCCAGAACACCGCCGGCGTCGCCTGCTGAACCGTCAGGCTCGGAGACTGAGACACGATCTGCGGAGGAACGCATAGCCGCAGCCGCACCTCAGGGCTGCTTACCGTGTCACAGCCGTTGTACGCCTCTACACGGTACAACCCCGAGTCACTGCCCACCACCGGCGAGAATACCCAGGATGAGTTCGTCTGCGAAGGCTGCAGCACACCTCCCTTGTACCAACGGTACAGCACGTTGTTGCCCTGCGACACACTCACGCTCAGCGTCAGGTCCGTGCCGGCCGTTACCAACGTGTCACGAAGCGTGTCCGCAAGGATGGGGGGAATGCAGGTCTCGGTGACCGTGAGA
>CAZJJT010000403.1:0-4803 GCA_964546395.1 uncultured Fibrobacterota bacterium | reverse complement strand
GACCAAGGTCGCAACAAAGCCGCTATCGCTTCTGCCGCGTGCTCCGGTCTTTCTGCCCTGTCTTCTTCGTCGGCGGTTGCGCCATGATTCCCTCGAGATTCCGCAGGTCCGCGAGATCTCTTTCTCGCCCCGCAGCAGCCTTGTTCCTCAGCAGGTCGCCCTGGGATATCAGCGAAATCCGCACTCCATCGACCGACCTCGGTGAAGTGCTCCCCGGGGACAGTGGGGGCACCGAATTCGTAGAGCGCCCTCTGCAGCCTGTGGATATTCGCTTCGTCAATCGCGATGAAGACGTCGAGGTTTGCGGTTGCCCGAGGCGCCCCGTAGATTCCGACTGCCCAGCCGCCGAGAAGCAGGTATTCGACCCTGTTCTTGTTCAGTGAACTCAAGAAGTCTCTGAAGTCGTCCGGTAGTCGCTTCCGGCCCATAGAAGCACTCCCTCAGAAAGGTTATCATCGCCAACTTCTCGCCAACGGACGCTCGTGCCCAGTACGCCGCGTCTTCCTTCTGCAGCGTTTCGTGGTCGGACAGCGAAACCTCCTGGACAGTTGCCCACGGCGAATGCTACTTCCGGAGCGGGACCGTGCCCGGTCTTGAGCTGGTCGACGCCCTCGCGTTGTTCGGGCACTACCTCGACAGCATCGGTGCCTGCAAGGGATACCTGCCGCCACCATGGGGTGCGAAGCTCGGGCCCGTGATGGAGTTTGCGTTTGTCGATGAAGGCTGGCGGCAGATGAGGGCAGGCCTTCACGCGATTCCTGCGGTGGGTGGGCCACTGTTCTTGCTCACACCATCACCGCAGCAAGAAACCCCAACTCAAACACTTCGCTGGCTGCACCCACACAGTCCCCGGTGATTCCTCCCACGCGTCGAACGTAGGCGAGGACAATCGGGAGCATGAGCAGCATCCCGACACCGGTCGCAACCAGCGTGGCATTTGTGCCGAGTCTCCAGGACGAGGCGGCCAGAACGGCCGCACACTCGACTACGAGCAGTGCAGCAACCCACGGCGGGCCGCGGTACCCGGACGCTTTGCCCTCGGTGCCCCGGGCGTAGGGGAGAAGCTGCAGCATGACTCCCTGCAGGATCCGCGAGAGTCCGAGCGCTACCACAAACCACCACAGCCCGTTCATCGATACGATCGACTGGTAGACCGACACGCGCCACAGCAGTGCGACCACGATTGCGGCGACACCAAACGACCCCTTGCGGGGGTCCTTGAGAATCTCGAGGGTTTTCTCGCGGCTGTGGGGGTTGCCGAACGCGTCCGCCGTGTCCGCAAGGCCGTCCAGGTGAAGGCAACCGGTGGTCACACAGTTCACCACCACCAGCGCAAGGCCCGCAAGGGGGAGCAGCGCGGGCACGTAGCGAAGGATGGTCCAGGCCCACAGGTAGTGCAGGGACCCGAGGAGCACCCCTGCGGCCAGAAACCACGGAACTGCGCGGTACCGACGGTCGGTGTCAGGGCCACCAACCGGGATCGAAGTGAGCGTGCGGACAGCAGCAAGGAATCCGTCAATCACGGTTGGTGACTCCCGCGGAAGAGAACGTGGCCATGTTGTGGTAGCAATTGAGGGCCTGCTCGATCACATGCAAAGCGAGTACCGCGCCGGTGCCTTCGCCAAGACGCATGCCCAGTTGGAGCAGCGGACGTGCCCCGATCTTCTCCAGCACTGTCTGGTGGAACTGCTCGTCGGACACATGGCCCCAGAACAGGTAGTCTGCCACGGCAGGCGTGTGGTGTATGGCCGCGAACGCCGCGGCAGTTGCTATGAACCCATCCACAACCACTGGGACACGTCGCTCAGCGCACCCGAGGATGAACCCGGCCATGCCGGCAATCTCGAACCCGCCCACCCGGGCGAGCGCGTCAACCGCGGTACCGTCCCACAGCCCATGGTGAAACTTGACAGCTTCGTGGATAACCCGTCGTTTCTGGTCGAGAAGGTCGCCGTCAGCCCCGGTGCCGCGGCCTACTGCGGTAGCGCCATCCACGCCGAGCAGCAGTGCCACCAGAGCCGAGGCAGGGGATGTGTTGCCGATCCCCATCTCGCCAACCGCGGCGATATCGCATGCCGCGTCGGCGGCCACTTCCTCGCCTGCGGCGAGTGCCTGCGCACATTGCTCGGGAGTCATGGCGTTCCCCTCGAGGAAACTCGCCGTACCCATGGCAACCTTGTGTTTGAGCAGGAGGGGGTGGTCGGCGAACTCTGCAGCTACACCCATGTCGACCACCTTGTACGGGATATCGGCCAGGCGGCACATGACGGTCACCGCGGCCCCGCCTGCAAGCATGTTGTGCACCATCTGCGTGGTGACTTCCCTGGGGTAGGGCGCGACTCCCTCTGCGACAATCCCGTGGTCGCCGGCAAACACACGGAGCGCCTTTCGCTCGAACCGCGCATCAGCATCGCCCTTGCAGAGACAGTACTGCACCACAATCTCTTCGAGCATGCCCAGGCTGCCGGGCGGCTTGGTCAGGTCGTTGAGTTTCGCCGTCACCGCGTCCCGCAGTTCCTCGCTTGCGCTGGGTGCTACCTGGGGCATGTCTGTTTCTCCTCTGTGGTGCAGTCCTCCGTACTACTTCTCCACCCTCATCGCAATCCCCGCCACACTCAGATACACCTCATCGGCCAGCGCAGCCACGCGCTGATTCAGCCGTCCCGACCAGTCACGGTAGCGACGAACCGCAGGCTCAACGGGCACGATTCCCCAGCCGACTTCGTTGGTCACCAGTATGATGCGGCCGGGGGTGTTCTGTCGCCAACGGGTGAGTGCGGCAACCAGCTCGTCCACTGCGCCACTCAGAGCGTCGTCGGTGTCTCCCCGGTGGTGCCAGACGTTGCCCAGCCACACGGTCAGACAGTCGATGAGGCACACTCCGCCTGCAGGCAGCTGCTGTATCACCTGCGCGAGCGCCACCGGTTCCTCAATCGTGGTCCACGAACCACCGCGTTCTGACTGGTGCGCCCGGGCACGTTCCCGCATCTCGTCGTCGAGTACTTCCGCGGGCGCAACAAATGTGCGGGGCGTCAGGCCGCATTCCTCGGCAGTGCTGAGCGCCCAGGCGCTCTTGCCACTGCGTACACCGCCCGTTATGAGTGCAACTGTTCCCATAGGTCCGCAACTCTCTCGGCCGACTCGGTGAAATCCTGTTCGTTGAATACCTCCAGGGTGAGCACGCCCTGGTACTGCAACGACGCAAGCATCTGCATCAATACTCGCTGGTCCTGCTCGACCCCGCGCGTGAGCGTGAGGTGGTCGGCGGTACCCTCCACACCATGAAAATGGATGACAGAGGTGTCAGGGAGCATGGCACTAACCTGCTCCTGCCAGCTGTCAGGAGAACAGACCCAGAGATGGCCGACGTCGCAGCAGAGCGTGGCGCCGAAGCGGGAGACGAGTTCGCGGTGCCAGTGCCACGGGTAGGCCAGGTTCTCGACTGCGAATGCGCGTGGGGTCTCAGTCAGGGGCAGCAGGCGTGCGATAGTCGACTCGCAGCGCTCCGTCCACGCCGTGACCTCGTCACCGGAGGCGTCTGGTTCCACGCCTTCGAGGTGCAGCACCCAGGCGTGGGGGTGAAGTGGCGCACACCGTTCCACGATGCGCATGGCACCCTCGGCGAACCGCGCTCGCTCGGAGCCGTTCTCGGCACCCGCGCGGCAGTCGGTGGGGAAATGCACCGTGTACGTCAAGTCGTGCTCTGCGGCGATTGCAGCCAGTTCGGCAATCTCGTCTGCGGACGGGATATTGGAGACATCGGGGGACTCGAACAGCACCAGCTCGATGTCATCGACCAATGGTGCAAGTTCGCGCACGTTCGGCAGGATGTCGTCGGGAACAATGTACGACGAAGTCCCGAGGCGGAACGGGTACGCACCCTTGGGCACGCGTTTCAGGCTACTTCTCAATGCCGACACGTGCCTCGACACCCTTCGTGTAGTAGTGTTTCACTTCAGTCATGCCGGTGACCAGATCGGCCGCGTCCACAAGTGCGGACGGCGCGTTGCGCCCGGTCACCACTACTTCACACCCCGCGTGGCGCTCGCGTATCGCCTGCAGCAGCTCTTCGAGGGTGAACAGCTTGTAGTGCAGCGCGATGCAGGCTTCGTCGAGAACCACAACCTGGTAGTCTCCCGAACGCAGTGCGGCAGCAGCCTCGGCGAGCCCCTTCTGTGCCAACGCGACGTCTTCCTGCTCGGGAACGTCATTGATGAAGCAGCGACGGCCGTACTGGCGAACTGTCACCAGGTCGCTGAACCGGGCGAGGGCCTTGTGCTCGCTGTACTCCATCCCCTTGGCGAACTGCAGGAACAGCACACGCATTCCGGCGCCCGCGGCGCGGACCGTGAGACCGATCGCAGCAGTGGTCTTGCCCTTGCCGTTGCCGGTGTACACCTGAAGGTATCCGGTCATGTGCGTACTCCGTCCTGGATGATTCGGTAGACTGCTTCCATGTCGAGTGCATGGCGCACGGTGTCCGCGAGACGGTTGAGGTCGCGTTCGAGTGTCAGGCGACGCTCGTCGAGAGCACTACTGAGTGCTGCCAGCCCCTTGATGGCCCGCAATCCGTTCACCATGCCCGTGACTGCCGCCGCTGTGTCGAACAGCCCGTGGCAATAGGTGCCCGCAACGGTGCCCGCAGGGTCGATGGCGCCATTGGTGTGTACCGCCCCATCCCCGGTGGCGGCTTGTGTCCAGGTCCGCACGCCCGGCCCGTACTCGCTGTGCCCCATGTGGATCTCGTACCCGCTGCCTTGAATGCCGTTCCAGGCAAAAACCGTCCGGGTGGTGGTCTTGGGC
>CAZJJT010000402.1:0-4806 GCA_964546395.1 uncultured Fibrobacterota bacterium | reverse complement strand
CAGCATGGCGTGCTCGGCGCTGCCCACTGCCAGACCAACCGTGTCGCCGCTGACGAACTCCAGCGCGACAGTCCCCACCTCCGGAGTGGGCGTGGCACAGCCGAGACCGACGAGCTGGTACTCGCCGGGTCGCGGCGGCGCAAGCACAAGACTGCCCTTGAGCGCAATCTCGATCCGCCGGTTCCCCGGCTCATCGACATACCGCGCCACGTGTGCGGCGAAATCCGGATGGCCGATATGCCACCCTTCCTGGTACAGCCCGACTGCACTGCCAAGCCTCACGAGCAGGATAGTCGTGTTGGCGACCACCGACACACCCAGGAACGCCACCGCATGCCCGTCCACACCAACCGTGTCACCCAGGCGCACGCTGACATAGCGCATGTCGGTGCCGGCGGTGCTCCCGCAGCTCTGCGCGCTTCGCCACCCGGGCGACAGGCTGTCGAGGGCCCTGGCTGTGCTGCGCGACACACCGCACAGACGGTTGTACGAGAGGCGCAGAGACACGAGACGGGGAAGGCGTGTGTGATCTGTCAAGGTGCCGGGGACCGTGGCAAGCTGGTTGTGGGTGAAGTCGGCGATGATCAGCCCGGCAGCGTCCGCGAGTGTTTCCGGAACGCGCTCCAGGAGATTGTACGAACACTGCAGCACGTTGAGGCGGGCGAACCCGCCTGCCATGCCGGGCAGGCTGCGCAGCTCATTGTTGCTGACATCGAGGATACGCAGCGCGGGAAGCGCGGCGAACTCACCGGGGATACTCTCCAGCGCATTGTGCGAGACCTTGAACGTGAGCAGACTGTCGCTGAGTGCGAGTGCCGGTGGAAGAGCGGTGAGGCGGTTGTAGGAGAGGTCGATGGCCCTGAGGTTGGGCAGGCGACTGACCGAGTCGGGGATACTCGAGAGCCGGTTGTGCGCGAGGTTGAGCACCTGCAGCTCACGCAACCGCATGAGCGCATCGGGAATCTCCACCAACTGGTTGCGCGACAGTGACAGTTCGCGCAGCCGCGGCAGATCGCCGACTGCTTCGGGGATATTCACGAGACGGTTGCGATCGAGGCGCAGGATGGTCAACTGCTCGAGACACTCTATCTCCTGAGGGACTGTGCGCAGTTCGCAGCTGGTGACACAGAGCTGTCGGAGCTGCGAGAGACCGCCGACATAGCCCGGGAGGCGCCGGATCAGGGCGGTCTCCTCGCCGAATGTCAGCGCGACCACCCGCCCTTGCTTCTCCTGCGCCACCACCTCCACGGGCAGCGTTCGCAGGCCGTTTGTGTCGAGCACCATCCGCACCAAGCATGAATCGGCCTGCCACGGACTCATGGCGGCCCCGGCGCTCACGGCCACTTCCACGCGCCCCGGACCGCCGCAGCCCGCCACCATGGCGAGTACCGCCGTGCAACACAGTGCAGCGGCGGGCCGCAGGGAGGAGCTGGTTGGCAGGCGACTGGTCACGGGCACGGCGGGGAACAGGGTGTGTGTGCTGTATCGACAGCAAAAATAGTAAGGCGGGGGCGCGCACGGCTCGGCGCGGTTTTTGCGCTTGCATGATTGGTTCGCCCGTGGTACAATGGGACTATGGTGGCCCCAAACGGCAATGAACGCCGCAGAGAGCCACGGGCGAACCTTCCTGGCCCGTGTCCCTGCTTCTTCCATGTCTCGGGGAAACGCTATCCCGCGTTCCTTGTCGACCTCTCCTCTACTGGCGCCGGGTTCCGCAATTTCGAAATGGCGCGTGCGCTTGATCTGGACTCGGGTGACAGTACTCGCTTTGATGTGATAACTCCCTATGGGAGGGGAAGCTACACGGGGAGGGTGGCCTGGGCACGGAGCCTGGATGGCGGGCACGCGTGGGGGCTGCAGCTCAGCGCGCCCGTACGTGAGTCGGAGGGCCCTCTCGAGACACTCCTGGTTGCCGCATTCCCGCCGCAAAACGCCTGAGCTGCTCCCTCATCATTGTCAATCGGCCTCGCACAGAGGTATTCTCCATCATTCTCTACGAAGCGAGTGGCCGTGGCTCTGAATCAGCATTCGACCAAGGATCGTATCGGGTTCATCGGCCTTGGCGCCATGGGCGGGCCGATGGCGCGCAGCCTGCTTATCGGTGGCCAGCGCGTGGTCGGCTACGACCTCGACGTAGAGGCACGGACACGGTTCATGGAATCGGGCGGCACGCTGGCGCGGACCCCTGAAGAGCTGGTACGGGCCACCACTGTCGTGTTCACCAGCCTTCCCGACTCAGCCACGTTTGCCGACGTGGCTGAAACACGATTGCTCCCTCACTCGCACAACGGACAGGTGTTTGTCGACACGGGGACCGTGGTACCAGCCCAGATCCGACGTCTTGCACGGATGTTCGCGCGGCGGGGTGCGGTACTGCTGGATGCCCCCGTGAGCGGGGGACCGGACGGGGCCGAGGCCGGGACTCTTCGCCTGTTTGTGGGTGGCGACCTCGACACGTTCAACCGCGTGAAACCACTGCTCCAGATCGTGGGTGACAAGGAACATGTCTCGTTCTGCGGGCCGAGCGGCTCCGGGCAGGTGGTCAAGGGAGTCAACCAGCTTGCCATGGGCCTGGTAAACGCCGCCCTGCTCGAGTCGGTGGCCTACGGGGTCAACGCAGGGATCACGCCCGACACGCTGCGCGAGCTGGTGGGGGGCGAAGATGGGTGGCGGAAGATGCTCGCGGATATCTGCACGAAAGTCGAGAAGAGTGAAGCCGAGGGCGTCGGGATCAAGGTCGGGCAGTACGCGATGTTCCTGCTTGAGGCGCGCGAGAAGGGTTTCGACCTTCCCATCTGCAAAGGCCTTCTGAGCTACCTGGCAAAAGCGGAGCCGGTTATCAGGGAGGCCAACCGGATGTCGCCTTCGTTCTGGCGCGAGCTGACCACGGGTGCCGCGGCGAAACGGGCTGCAGCAAGGAAGTAGCGGGAAGATGAGCGGGTGAGCGGGCCCGGGGATGTGCAGCGGCGTCTCCCCCGCTACCCACCTGCCACCATCACTCCCATCCACCACTCGCCCTCTGTTCTCTCCTCACGCAGTATCAGTCGCGCGTGCTGTGCCGCGGCAACCGCCTCTTCTCTTCCGTCAACCAGTATCCCCGACCACACCAGCCGCCCGCCCGGCCGGAGCGCGGCCGCAACGAACGGGAGCTGCGGCGCCGACTCGTTGTAGATCATGTTCATCGCGACCACATCGAAGCGCGCCGTGGCCGACAGGGCCTCGGTGGTGCCAGTCACGAACGCAACCCGGGCACCGGAGCGGTTCGCGAGTGCGTTCTCGGCCAGGTTGCCGCGGCAGTCGGGGTCGAGTTCCACGCCGATGCACTCGGCAAACCCGTGGAGGGCCGCGCAGAAACACAGCACACCACTGCCCGTGCCGATGTCGAGCAGTGTCGGCGCCGGGCCCGCTCCCCGGCTGCACATCACCACCCCTTCGGCCGCCAGCCGCGTGGTTTCATGATGTCCGGTCCCGAACGCCATCTTGGGTTCGATGCGGATCCACTGCTCGCCCGGCGCCAGCAATGGCTCCCGCCACGCAGGCGACACCCATACCCGCTCACACAAGCGTACCGGCTGGATGGATGCGCGCCAGGTGGCGTTCCAGTCCTCGTTCTCCACCGTGCTGCTCGCGAGCACGCGCGCGCCCGGCGCAAGCGCGATGGTCTCGCTGAGTGTCGCAAGCGCCACGCCGGCATCGAAGTAGGCGCGGTACGCCACGCTCGCACCGTGGCCACGTTCCTCGCAGCCGCCCATGCCGAGCAGCGAGAGACGCGCCAGGAGAATCTCAGCGGACGGTTCGGGGACCGAGATGTCGAGACAGATCCAGGTAGGCGTTGGCATGGGTGGAAACTAGTATCGGTCTCACGGGGCACCGATTGTCAGGGACGTCCGAACGGGTGTTTCTCGTGCGGATATATGTTTCCACAGTTAATGCTGACACGCACAACACCTCTCGCTGCGTTGACAGCCCTGGGACTTGCACTGCTTGCCGGGTGCGGCCCGCGACCCGCTCCCACTCTTCTGGAGGAACCACCCATGCCTGCTCTTCGCGACCTCGCCGCGAACCACGGTCTCTACTTCGGCGCCGCGGTCGGACACGCGTTCTGGAAGGACGCCGAGTATCGCGTGCTGATCGCCCGCGAGTGCAATGCCATGGTGGCTGAGAACGCCATGAAATGGGCACACCTGCAGCCGCGCCGCGGCGAGTTCACGTTCGGAAACGCCGACGACCTGGTGGGATTCGCCGCCGAGCACGGTATGCGCATGCGCGGCCACTGCGCGCTCTGGCATCAGGCCGTGCCTGACTGGCTCGAGAACGCTCCCGCCGATCGCGACACGATGCTTGCACTCATGCGCGAACACCTCACCACCGTATTCTCACATTTCCGTGGTCGCGTGGCCGAGTGGGACGTGGTCAACGAGGCGATCGACGACACGGACAGCGCGTTCTTCCGCAAGACACTCTGGCTCGAACGGGTGGGTGAAGACTATCTCGACTACGCGTTTCGTATCGCCCGCGAAGCCGACCAGAGCGCGCTGCTGTTCTACAACGACTACGGCGCCGAACGCATGAGTCCCAAGGCAGACAAGGTGTACCAGCTGGTGAAGGGGATGCTGGAGCGCGGGGTACCGGTACACGGGGTGGGGATGCAGTGCCATTTCGAGGTGGGGACGATTGAGGCGGAGGAAATGAAGCAGAATATCGCGCGGCTGCACGCGCTGGGCCTGCGGGTGACGCTCACCGAAGTGGATGTCCGGCTGAAGCTGCCCGCAGACAGCGCTGCCCTGGAACGTCAGGCGCAGAACT
>CAZJJT010000401.1:0-4818 GCA_964546395.1 uncultured Fibrobacterota bacterium | reverse complement strand
CAGGTCCACCACGGTGCCCGGCGCATCGTGGTTGCAGAAGATGTAGTACGCCGAGTCGGGGTAGCCGGGGACCATGAGGTACAGGTATCCCCAGATGCCAGCTTCGTTGCCATGCAGCTTGATGGTGAACGGCTTGGTGGTGTCGCGGAGGAACACACCGCCCATCCAGAGCGAGTCCACGTTGTCCATCAGGTTCCCGATGTTGCACGGGTTCCACAGCGAGATGTTCTCTCCCTGGATCTCCTGGGCGGGCGTGGTTGTCAGTCCTGCCAACAGGACAACCGTGGCCAACGCAATGACTGGGCCTCTCATGAGTATCTCCCCCCCTTTGCACTACCACACGAGTAGTTCTTCACAGCGCCCCGCACCCCTGTCACCGCCCTGCTATTTAAACGGTTCAATGGTGCGTTCGCCGTCTTCGTTAGGCTTTATACATTATACGACTGTCGCGGCCCCGGTGTCAATCTCTCCGTTCCCAAACCCTTCACTCATCCGTTCGCATCCGAGAACAGTGGATTTCGCACCTGATCCGGGCAGTTCCGCCGCAACTTCCAGCCCCGCAGAACTATCTTCAGGCACGCACGCCACAGCAGCAGGAGCAGGAATACCGATGCCGCCAATCCGCGCCCTTGTAGCCCTCGAGGACCTGGGCCTCCACCAGGTGGTCGAGGATATCCTCGAGATCACGTTCAAAGAGGTCAAGACCGAGCGCGTGATGAGTTCGGAGGCGCTGTTCGAGCGGCTGCGCGAGCACGGCGAGGAATACGACCTGGTGTTGCTCGACGTGCAGTTCGACAGTGACGCCGAACAGTCGCCGCTCGCGGTGGTGCGCGCCGAACTGCCGGCCCTGGCAGACCGCCTGGTCCTGGTGATTCCCCGCTCCCGCTCAAGCAGCCTCGACGCGCAGTGGGAGGGCTTCTCGCGGGTCGTGCTTCCGTTCGTGCTCGACGATTTCTCGGCTACGGTGCGCGAGGTGCGCGAGCGCGCCAAGTCTTTGTGAAATAGCTGTTCTTTTGCGCTATATTCGCACACGGGGGGCACAACTGAGGGGGCCATCGTGTTTAATCGGTTAACTGCCGCGACAGTCGCGCTGTGCGCGATTGCACATTCCGTTTCTCCGCAGGTAGCGTCACAGATCATCGCACTCACTGGTGGACAGCGTACGCGCCTGGCGTGGGTCGAAGGCGGTACCCGGCTGTTCGGTGGCGGCGCAATCAAGGGGTTCGACACCGAAACAGGGGCTGTTACCACGATCCTGACTGCCTCGAACCGCCAGAACAAGCCGATCATCTGCAGCGGCGGCTACCGCGTCGTGGTTACCCGCGATTACCAGGTCTATGTGGTCAACTGGGACGGTACCGGACTGCGCTCGATCACGAGCGGGATCTGCTCCGATGTCTGGCAGGACCCGGCAACCGGGTTGGAGTGGGCAGTGGTACGCACAGGCTCCGAGTCTTCCGACAATCCGATCTACCGCTACCTCATCGATGATCCCTCCCAGAGCAAGCTGCTGTGGGATCGCTCGAAGGCCGGTGATGAGTACATGAACTGGTACCAGGTATCGGCCGACGGCAAGCGTGCCGTCGATTTCCTTCCCTGGGACCGTGCGTTCGTAATCGACAGCGGCGGCCTGGTGGCCAACGGGTTCCACACCAACCTGTCGCGCGGCTGTTGGTCGACACTGGCGTCCGACAACAGCTACCATTGGGTCAACCTCCCTCTGACGGGTCTGGGCCACGCGGCGTTCAACGTGTTCAGGGACAAGGACACCGTCATTACCCAGCTCCCGATTACCGCCCCCAAGCCCGCGGGCACCACCGATGAGTGCTATCACCCGCGGTTTGCAAGCAACGGCGGACGCTTCATCTGTCTCACGCGCGGCTATCTCGGCGGCGGTGAGAGTGACCAGTGCGAAGTGTACTTGGGGAAATTCAACGCGGCGTACGACGGGTTCGACGGGTGGGTGCGGGTTACTGACAACATGGTGAGAGACTACACCCCCGACGCCTGGGTGGGGGTCGCGGCCCCGTCACCTTCGATGAGGTTCTCACCCGATTCACTCGCTTTTGCCGCCAACGAGGGTGGACCCGACCCGGCCGCACAGCAGACCACGGTCAGCACACCCTACGCTGCACTTCAGGGCCTGAGTGTCAGCGACAACGCTGGCTGGCTCACGGTCTCGGCTTCGCAGGGCGCTTCCGACTGGACGGTCACCAGTTCGGTCTCGGTGTCCGGACTGGCTTCCGGTGTTCACCGTGCGACGGTTACCGTCAGCGCGACCGGGGCCGTTCCCCCGGTGCGCACGTTCGGGGTGAAAGTGACAGTCAACGGCACCCCGGTTGCTTCCTCGATACGCATCACTCCGCGGAACACGATGGTGGTCGCTCAGAACTCGACCCAGTTGAGTGCGACCGTGTACGACCAGATGGAGCAGGCGATGTCGCCGCAGCCGGGGGTAAGCTGGTCGGTTGCGAGCGGACCCGCCGGAGCAACGGTCAGCAACGGCCTGGTTACCGCCGGAACCGCGCTGGGCCTGTGTCGCGTGGTGGCAGCCGTGGGCGGCGTGCATGACACCGCCGAAGTGGCGGTGGTGGAGTTCATCCCGGTGCATATCAAGGTGAACTGCGGTGACCAGAGCCTGGGGTACGTGCCGGGGTGGGAAGGCGACCAGCAGTTCCTGGTGCCGGGCCATATCGGGAGCTGGTGGCCGGATGACCCGGGCAACCCCGTTGACTTCTCGGCCGTCACCAACCCGCCGCCGCGCGATATCTACGTGCGGTACCGTGGCGGCGCCGTGTGGTACGACTTTCCTTCGGAGCGGGTGCCGGCCGGTTCGTACCGGGTGCGTCTGCATTTCTGGGAGCCGTACAACGACAACCCGGTTCGGGCAATAGACTGCACAATCGAGGGTACGCAGGTCATGAACGACATGCGAATTCTGGCTGAGGCCGGAGGTGTGAAGTTCAAGGCGGTGGTCAAGGAGTACGACGTGACCGTGAACGGCGACGGGCTCCAGATGCAGCTCGGGGGCACCTCACCGATGATTCTCGGCATGGAGGTCATCTCTTCGGGGAGCCTCGCCAAGGCCATCACGCTGCTCGAGCCGCTGGGCGGGCAGACCTACCAGGTCGGGGAAGTGCTGACCGTGCGTTGGAGTGCACTGCCGAGTGTCAGCGGCGTGGGCATCGAGCTGTCGCCCAACAACGGCGAGAACTGGTACCTGATAGTGGATACGACCATCGCGAATGGCGGCGCCGGTTGGGGGGCTTACCGGTGGACCGTGGCGCCGACAGTGGGCAGCGGGGTCCCGACCACGACTGACCAGGTTCTGGTGAAGGTGTACCAGTACACGAATTCCACCATCTACGATGCCTCGACGGCGCCGGTGACTATCGTGCCGGCGCTCGTCGTAGTGTCGCAGGTGGCAGGCGTGCGCGGTGGTGTGGCTGTAAGGCGCCTGTCCGGGCGCCTGGTGGTGGATATCGGTGAGACCGGTGCGCACGTGGTTGAGTTGTTCGCGCTGGACGGGACCGTTCTGCGCAGGCTTTCTGGTCATGGACGGTCGTCGTACGTTGTGCATGATGAATCTGTCGCACGGTCCTGCGTGGTGGTTCGCGTGCGGGCCGGGGGACGTGAGATACTTGCACCGGCGGTGGTTGCGCGGTAGAATGGGGGGGCGGCGATCGGCAGTGTCCGGGGGGACGATGCCTGGCCTATGCATACATGTTCTGAGCACGGGAGAAGGTCCATGGGCAAGTCTCGGGTTGGCGGCAGTGGTATCGACGGGGTAGTGGCAGCAGCAGCGGTGGTGCTGTGCGCGACGGGGGCGTTTGCGCAGCTCGCAACCCAGGTCAACAACCTCACCGGCAGTCTGCACACGCGGATAGTATGGCTCGAGGGCGGCGACCAGCAGTGGGGCGGGGGCTCGCTGAAGGGATTCGACACCCAGACGGGCCAGACTACCACGATCAAGAGTGCCACCTATCACCAGACACGGCCGATCATCTGCAGCGGCGGCCAGCGCGTGGTGTACACGGTTAACGGCACTATCGAGGTGGTGAACTGGGACGGCACCGGGCGGCGTACCGTGAAGACGGGGCTGGCGGCGGACGTGTGGGTCGAGCCGGGCAGCGGCGCCGAGTGGGTGATCTACCGCACGGGGAGCAAGGATGTTGACGGGCGGTACTACCGCTGCCTGCTCGACAACCCCTCGGCAACGGTAGTGGAATTGTGCGGCCGCGGCGGCGGGTTCGACCAGACCGCATGGTGGCAGGTGTCGGCGGACGGGACCTTCGGCACGGAGTTCCTCCCGTGGCCGTGGTTCAACGCGATGCGAAACGCGGCAATTGACAAGGTGGAAGGGGCTGACCGCCTGTCGCTGTACATTCTTGGCGGCACGGTCCTTGCCGAAGGCTGCTGGTCGTCGTGCGCCTCAGACAACAGCTACTACTCGTTTCATTTCAACAAGACCAGCGGGGGCGCTTCACACGGTGCGCTGTACATGTTCCAGGATATCAACCCGGTTGCCGACGTGCCTATCAACGCTTCACCACTCCCTTCAGGTACGCGCACCGACGAGTTCTACCACCCAAAGTTCGCCAGCAACGGCGGCCGCTTCGTGACCCTTACCGGTGGGTACGGGTACGGCTCCGACTATTCGCACGTGGAAGTCTATTTCGGCAAGTTCAGCGCCAACTACCGGGGGTTTGACGGGTGGGTGCGGATGACCACCAACTCGACGGGCGATTTCTACCCCGATGCCTGGGTGGGTGTCAACAGCGGCAGCGCGACGATACTGCTCAACCCCTCCAGCCTCTC
>CAZJJT010000400.1:0-4828 GCA_964546395.1 uncultured Fibrobacterota bacterium | reverse complement strand
CCGCGCCTGGCCACACTGCTGCTTCAGCACCACCCGGCCACAGTCAGTCGCTGGGCCGCCCTGGCAGGGCTTGGCAACGCCAATTTCGCCTACCAGTGGTCGAAGACCTGTGGGTGGAGCCCCGGCCTGGTGCTGTTCGTGCACCGCTTGTACCGCTCCTGCTTCGCGTGGTACGCCGGGAGAGCGCCCGCCGGTGCTGTGGCGCGGGAAGCCATTCGGCTGGAATCGTCGTTTGTGCTGAGAGCCGCCGCGTGCCGTGCTGTCCTCGAGCAACGCTGTGAGACACCCCGGCCAGCCCCGGGGATGTCATCGGGGCGGCAGGGCTCGCTTTCCGGTCCCGCGGCACTGCCCGAGCTGTGGGAGTCGTGGGAGACCGTGGCAGTGGGCAGCGAACCTGTTCCGGCAACAGCTCGGCTCGCTCCGCCAATGCCTGAGTGCCGGCCTGTCCCCGCCCAACGCGCGGCGGCCACACTGGGCGTTGTGGGCTCCAAGGGCTTCACCGACTACCGTCTGCTGAAACGCACGCTCGACAGTGCCGGACCCGTAGGGGCCATTGTCACCGGCCCCTACAAGGGCGCCGATACCCTGGTAGCCCGCTACGCGCGTGCCCGCCGCATCCCGCTCACCATCCTCAATCCGGCGTGGCGACGCCACGGGAAGCGTGCGCCGCGAGAGCGCGACAAGCTGCTGGTCTCGAAAGTGGACCGGCTGATCGCGTTCCACGACGGGAAGAGTGCGGGGACCGAGTACGTGATGCACGTGGCACGTCGAGAGGGCAAGGAGGTGGAGGTACGGATGAAGGTCGAAAGGCGAAGGGCGAACTGACACTCCCGTCCCGCCCCCTGTCTCACGCTTCGCACTTCGCCCTCCGTGCCCCCCACTTCGTCCTCCCCTGTCTGCCCAGGAGCGCCTTCAGCTCCCGCTCGTGCGTGTCCCAGTACCGTCTGAGCGATTCGTACCCGGGGTCATCGAGGATCTGCGTGGTCGCCGCGCCCGAGCGCCCTGCGAGCCCTTCGAAATACCGCAGCGCACCCTCGTAGAGCTGCACGATGCTGAGCATGTGAAGTGGCGGGATGCCGAGGGCTGCCTGCCAGGAGCGCTGCAGCGTGCGCTGGTCGGTTCCCGCCGCGGCGGCCCACTGGCTGACCGATGCGGGGATCGGGTCGAACAGCGCATCTACTATCGTTCCCATACCGTCCGCCGCAACGTGCCCCGACCCCATCAGGTTACGCATGAACGCCCTGATTGCCGTGGTAAGCACGATGTGCGGGCTGCATGCCTGGACGGACTCGAGCATGGCGATCACCCCTGCGCGTGCGAACTGCGCGGCGCTGACGGTCTCGGGCAGTCGCCCCAGCCAGACGAATACGGTCTGTTCGCGGCACTCCTCGGCGAGCTGGACGAGTATGTTCGGGGCGCCGAACGAGTAGGACAGGAAACACACGTGGGGAGGCGGACCCGACACCCCCAGCCGCGCAGCCGCGTCACCGAGAGTCGCGACACTGTGCGCGTCAAACAAGTGGCACGATCCAAATGTGCTCAGGTGCCACTCCACCAGGGCGGGCTCCTTCTCGCATACCAGTACGCGGATCGTGTCGCGCAGGAATGAGTATGGAGCGCGGGCGAACGTGGTCTGCACAGGGCCTCCTGCCGCCGAAAATACCCGCCAGTTCGCGGCATGCACCACTGCTAACGGAAGGTGTTGACCGCGGACGGTTCGCAGGACTGGGTTGTGCTCCACGTGCCGACTGCGGCAAACGCGGCAAACGCTGTCGCGTGTGGCCTGAGGAAAAACTCCCCAACGTCAACACCTCCTCGTGCTTCGGTGATATTTTTCGCTCACCATGTTGCGCGCACTGATCAGCAAAGAACTCCTGGCTCACCTGCTGAGCCTCAAGTACGTCACCGTGCTGCTGCTGTTCCTTGTGCTCTCCATCGGCGCAACCATGGTCCGCACGCACGTCTTCAACCGATTGTCGGCCGACTACCGCGAAGCGAGGATACGCCGCGAACTGCTGCAGAAGGACCATCCGCCCGGGTGGTCGGCCATGCTGATGGGCTACTACGCACAGAAGCCGCCGAACGTGTTGTCGATCGTGGCCTACGGGCTCGAAGATGAACTCAGCCGCACGCTTCGCTTCGGCGCAAACCGTGGCGGGCGGGTACACTCGCGCAAGATCCAGACTCCCCTGGCACGAATCAACCCGTCGTTCGACCTGCTCACCATCGTGACACTGGTCTGCAGTCTGCTGGCGCTGGTGGTGGCGTTCGATGCGGTCTGCGGAGAACGACGGTCGGGTACGCTGCCGTTGCTGCTGGCAGGTCCGCTCCCCCGGGTTTCCATCGTGCTGGCCAAGACAGTGGCTGGGCTTCTCGTGCTGCTGGTGCCTCTTGGAATAGCGTGGCTGCTGAGCATTCTCTACATACTGGTCTTTGCCGATGCACACCTGGCATCGGCGGAATGGGTGCGACTGGGCGGCATCGGTGTGCTGTCGGTTGCGTATATCACGCTGTTCTTTGGCGTGGGCATGGCCGCAAGCACCCTTGCGCGCCGCAACGGCACGTCTCTTGCCGCATGCATGGCCGCCTGGGCCCTTGCGGTGCTGCTGGCGCCACCCGTACTCCCCTACCTCGCACGTGCGGTGGTTGATGCGCCCGACAGGGCCGAGGTCGAACAGGCCGTGATCCGCGAACAGAACGAGTTTGTCGCCAGGCACCTCGAAGAGATACGCGCACGTGCTGCCGCAACAGAGTCTCCGATGCCGCTGGAAGAGCGGGTGGGAGAGCAGCTCGACCAACACCTCCAGCAGTGTAACGGGCGGCAGGGCGGGAGATATCTGGAGAAGATGGGACGGTGGCATGGTGTAGCCGCCGCAGTCTTTGGCCTCTCTCCTGCCACTGCGTTCACCCACGCCGCCACCGACCTCGCCGGCACAGGCATCCAGAGCTACTTCGGCGTGATCGCCGACTTCGACGAGACCCTTCGCACCTACATGGGGGTACGGTGGAAATGGCTTGAGAGCAATGACGCGTCGCTGCTCCCCGCGTTCGTCCCGCCACGCCCCAGCCTCACGGACGTGGTTGGGGTCAACCTGCCGGGCATGGCCGCCATGGGCCTGCTGACAGTTCTGTTCCTCATGCTTTCATTCTACGGCTTTGTGCGACGGCAGGACTAGCCCGGCATGTTCCTCTCCCTGGTACTGCACGAACTCCAGCAACAGGTGCGCGACCTGCGTTTCCTGGCCGGGAGTGTACTGATCCTGCTGCTTCTCGTGGGTGGAGCAGTCCTCGGTATCCGCGACTACCATGGGGCACGTTCGGCCAGAGAACTCGGCCAGGAGCGGTACGCGAGTTCGCTCTGGCATTCGGGCAGGGAACTCTTCACCTACAGCTTCGCCAACTTCGGCAGCTGGGAGTTTGCCCGTCCAGTCCAGCCTGCACAGATCCTGGCACGCGGCAGCGAGAAATCAGCCGACCAGTCGGTCCGTATCGAGTTCGAGAAGATACCCGAGTACGAGGGCGACGCTCTGCGCGACCCGCTGCGCTTCCTCTTCGGCGTGCCCGACTTCGTGTTTCTCTGCGGAACACTGGTCAGCCTTGTTGTCATCCTCCTGGCCCACGACTCGGTGGCACGCGAACGCGAGCAGGGAACACTGCGACTGCTGCTGGCCGGCCCGATTTCGAGGGGCACGGTAGTGCTGGGCAAGTGGTGCGGCGGACTGCTGAGCCTGTGTATCTCCTACGGCGCAGCATCGGTGGTCATTGCTGTTCTCCTCGTGGTTGACCCGCAGGTCCGGCTGGACTCCACGGACATGGTGCGTATCGTGGCGCTGTTGCTGCTGGGCGCCGTGTATGTGGCGGTCGTGTTCTCGGGTACTCTGCTTGTTTCGGTAGTCGCGTCGAGTTCGGCGGCGTCGGCCACTGTGCTGTATGTGGCCTGGGCGCTGCTGGTTCTCGCAGTACCCTCGGCTGCCGCACCGCTGGGCTACCTGCTTGCCCCGGATGCCTCGGTTGACCGCCCGGAATCGAAGGCGATGGAAATCATGTATCGCCAACACAAGGAGCGGCTGGACAAGATGCTTGCCAAGTATCAACTGGGCCCCGAGCACCCCTATGGGGCCCTCTCGGAGCAGGAGCGTTCCGAACTCGAGATCAGGCAGTGGCAGATCTTCGAGGAGTCCGCCCAGGGCATCCTGGCCGTGGCCCGCACATACCGCCGGGAACTCGACCATGTCGACCACGCCGCTTCATGGATCAATCGTCTCTCCCCCTACGGCTGCTTCCAGAATGCGTGTCTGGCCGTCGCCAACACCGGCCCGGGCCATGAGCGTGACCTGTTTCGGCAGAACCTGCGCTACCAACAGGACCTTCTGGAATACATGATGCGGGAGGCGGGACGCATGGCACTGGTGAGTTTCCGGCCAACAGACATGCCTGCCTACAAGCTCACAAACCCCAGCCTTGCCGTGTCGCTCGGCTCCTCGCTGCTCGATACCATGCTGCTGTGCCTGATGGGTGCGGTGTTCTTCATGGTGAGTTACCGTGTGTTTGTGCGCAGGGACGTGCTGGCGTAGCCGGGGGGAACACCACGAGGCACCAACACAACCCGAGTGTGCCACCTCCAGTGCTCCCGGTTCGTATATTGCTCCACATCACACACACTGAGCCTGCACCATGTTCCTCACCTGTCTGCACAAAGAACTCCTTCAGAACCTCAAGTCCGCGCGGTTCCTGCTGTCACTTGCGCTGCTTGCCGTTGGCGTGCTGACCGCGTCTGTGGTGCGCACCGCGATTCACACCCGGCTGGTGGCCGACCATGCCCAGGCGG
>CAZJJT010000399.1:0-4834 GCA_964546395.1 uncultured Fibrobacterota bacterium | reverse complement strand
GTCGGAAGGGACGGTGACGGTGGAGGGCACGCTGATACACGGGAACGGGTACTCGTTGGTGTAGCCAAGACCCGAGGGGCACCCACCGGGATCATCCATCTCGGCAATCACCCACGGTCGCGCCATCTGCATCAGATCGAGAAACGGCACATCCTGGCCGAAATCGGCATTGACCCAGAAGTTGCCTCCCAGGTCCATCGCGTTGGCCTGGAGAAGAGCCAGCAGAAGGGCACACGCGACACCGGCAGCTCTCGAAGAACGCATCCTCTCCACTCCTTACTCCCCCAATGGACACATAGAGAAGGTAGTCCAGCGGCCCTCGGAGCCGCCAAACTCAGAATTGCACGTACTGCATTCTGATGATACTATAGATGTATGGCATTATCATACTGTGTATCAGTATTATATGCTGAGCCAATGGCTGTGTTTCAGTACGTGAGTGATACTCCGTGAGGCGCAGTATCAACCAACTGCGACGGGTCATCGCCGAGACGTTGTCCACCGGCGCCACGGGCCTGGGGACAACGCGGGATCTGGCGCGGCGGTGCGGCGTGTCGGTGCCCACCGTTGCGCGGGCGTTGAGGGCGTTGCGCGAGGCCGGTGTGGTTGCGGGAGGGCGAGGGCGTACGCTGCAACTGGTTGCGGAGGCCGCGCGCAACTTCGTGCCATCCACCGCCACCTGGCACCGCGGCAGCACGGGGCCTGCCTGGCAGCGCGCATGTACCAGGATCGAGGAACTGATGAGGTCGGGTGCGTACCGGCCCCCTGCCACGTTTCCCTCGGTGAAAGAGCTGACAGCGGTGTGTGGGGCCAACTACCGGACTGTGAAGCGGGCGCTGGAGGACCTGTGCGCACGGTCGCTGCTGTGCCGCGAAGGGGTGAGGTACGCGCTGCCTCGTGCGGCACACGTGAGGAAGGGCGGGGAGATAGTGCTGATTGCGCGAGGAGCTGAGGCGGGCGAGCGCTCCGAGCCGGTGATACTGTACGAACGCACACAGGTGATGCTGAGTCGCCTGGACGAGGCCTGCCAGCAGGCCGGCGTGCGGCTCACCACTGCGTGCATGTACTACAAGGGTCTGGACATGCTGTACTCGCCTGCGTTGCGCGAGGTGCTCCGCTCGGCGAACCGGGCCCGGAATGTGCTGGGGGTTGTGATCTGGCCTGTATCACTGGTGAAAGCCGCCGTGGTTGACCTGGTAGAGAGCCGGCTGTTGCCCCTCGGGTTCCCAGTGGCGGTGTTCGACGACGAGGATCGGATGCTGCCGCGGTCACTTTCGGTGCAGTCAGGCGGCGCCCTGACATTCTTCTCTCTTGTCGACCAACGTGCGGCGGGCCGGGCTGTGGGGCAATACCTGGCGGCATCGGGGTGCCGCCGGGTGGTGTACGTGGCCAACGGGACCACCGATTACTGGGTCCTTGAGCGCCTGGCGGGCCTGCGTGAAGCGATGGGAGCGGAGCAGTGCCCCGAAGCAGTCACGGCGCTCCACCCTGCCGTGGCCGACCGCGCGGGGTTCACCGAACCGCAGCTGCACGACGGCGACGAGGGTTCGTACTCGCTGCAGTTCCTTGCGCACAGTCGAAACAATATGGCGTACCGAAGGGCATTGGTAAGTAAGCTGGCCCCACTGGTCGCGCAGCAGATGAGAGATGGCGGGGCGGATGCCTGGGTGGGCGCGAACGATGTTGTGGCGCTTGCCTGCATGGACCTGCTGGTTGGCCATGGCGTGCGCGTGGGCACCGATACGGCCCTGATTGGATTCGACAACTCAGCCGAGTCTGTGGCGTACCGGCTGAGCAGCTACGGGTTCAACGAGCCGGCACTGGTGGATGCCATGCTGCAGCACATCCTCGACCGCCGCTGGACCAGCCGCTTTCGCGACGCCGGTCCAGTGGTACACGTGAACGGCATGCTGGCCGAGCGGGAGTCGAGTTCCGCGAACACGCGGTCTGCACTCACCGAGCCACGAACACCTTCCGCGACGCTGTGAACTCCCCTGCTCTCATCTGCAGCAGGTAGAAACCGGTCGAGACTGCATACCCGCGGCTGTCACGCCCATCCCACACCGCCGCATGTGTGCCGGAAGCTGCCATGCCATCCACCAACACTGCCAGGCGAGCGCCGGCGATACTGTAGAGACAGATGCGGGTGCGCTCATATCCCGAGAGCGTCGTGGGGACCGAGTACTGCACCACGGTCGCACCGCCGTGAGCCTGTGCCGCACGCACCGTCAGCCCGAACTGCGTCGGCTGCATCGGGGCGCTTGCCGTGGGTGTGGTTCCGCCGGTGGCGAGGAACCGCACCGCATCCGCGTACGGTCTGCCGTTTGAGTGCTCGCCGTCTATCTCGACACACGCCCCCGGGCTCAGGTCGTACGTCCCGAGGAGAAACCATGTGCCGCTGTTAACCGACTGGTCCACGATGATCGTGTCCACTCCACCGTCATGCGTTACGTAGTGGACAGCCGAGGTAGGGCCGCCGGCAGGATACCACACGAACACCCGGTACTCTCCGGCAATGCCGTTGATGTTGGGTGTGTACCGTGCCCTGACAAGCTCGCTCTGGGTGAGTTTGAACACGTCCCGGCCGAACGTGTTGGCGAAGTCACCTGCGCTCCGTGTGATCACTCCGGAGGTCGACGTGACGACCGACGGGAACGGGGCATCGTTGTCGAGAATGATACCGTCGTCGACGAACCCGAAGTTCGCCGTGATCCGCTTGTTGGCATCCATGGTGACAGTCAGCGGGTGCGTGCTCCCGGCAGCGTCACCGCTCCACGACTTGAACTCATAGCCGATGTAGGTCGACGTCGAGACGGTGACATCGGTGCCCAGCGCGTACGCACTCGCTGACGGCGACACCGTGATCGACTGGCATACCCCGCTGCCGATGACTTCGAGTGTGCGGTACCCGGGAACGAAACTCGCGTACCTGGCAGCGAATATGGAATCAACCATCAGCCAGGTCGACAGCGGGTAGCTGTTGTCGCGTAACGAATCCATGTAGTCGTCGTTCTGCCAGATGTCCAGGTACATCTCCCGGAGTACCTCGACCTCGCCCCACTGGCTCGCGTTGGCAAGCTGGGCAGCCCCAAACTGCGGTGCGTACACGGCATTGGGTGCCGACGGCCAGGTGAACGCCGCGATGAATGCGTCGGCCTCGGAAGCCGAGATCATGTCGATAAGCATCTCCTCTGCAGGCAGCGAGAGTACCTCGCGAAACATGACACTCTGCTGTTCCAGCCGGGCAATCTCGGCCGCATCCGGAGTCGAGTCCATCCGCGCGAGCTCCAACTCGACAAGCAGCATGTAGTAGGTATCGTCACGGAACTTGCTGTTGTAGTCCAGCCAGTAGTCGGTGTACGCCTGGCGCAGCTGGTCGTACTCGGTCGAGCTCAGGTACTGCTGCGCAGCCTGCTCAACCCGGTCCGACCACATGAGTACGGTGTCGCGAATCGCGGCGAGCTGGTCTTCGCTGAGTGCCGCCGCGCCAAGGGGTTGGCAGCGCTCGACGACGTTGGGCGGGACGCCACCCGGATAGAGGATGGCCCACTGGCCGTGAAGGGCACGGATGCTGTCGATCTCGGCAAGCGTCGCCGCGTAGCGCGCCGCGTTGTCCCGGTTTGCCGCCAGCGTGTCCATCCATGCCAGGTGGTTGCGCATGGCTGTGCGCTGCAGCGTGTCCGCTTCCCAGGCGGTCAGCTGCAGGTGAGCGTTGACCACACGGTCCTTGTGGGCGTTGAAGAACGCGACATCGGCGGGCTCTGAACTGGTTTCAAGACCCAGGAACCAGTCGTTGCACCAGCCGATGATGCTGATGTTGGTCATGCTGGTGCCGATCGGGTTGACACCCGTTATCATGTAGCTGATGGCGCAGGCACTCAGGTAGTCCATCATGGGCCCAGGGTGACCAACCATGTCATAGAACGTCCGCATATCCTTGAAGTACTGCAGGAGACCAAGCTCCTCCACCGACGTTCCGCCCCAGGCGATCTTGCTGATGCCGGCTTCGACACAGGCCCGGATGTGGAACAGGTTGTTCGAACGGACGTAGTCCGGGTAGCATCCCGGCGACGGGTACTTGTCGTAGAGGATGAGTTCAGCGCCCGCGGTCTGAATGCGCTGGTTCAAGTCGGGCAGGATCTGGGTCCACAGGTACTCCTGCGATGTCGGGTTGAGGTTGAACCAGCTGATTGTCTGTACGATGACGTAGTCATAGTTGCCCAGCATGATATCCGGCATCTTCTCGTCGAGCCACGCCTGGTAGCTCGCCTCACCGCTCGCCCACTGGTCGAGGCGCGTGTAGCCCGACGCGCCGGTTTCCACCGTGTAGGGGCCGCTGGCCTCGACAAGGTCCACTATCTGGTCCACGAGCTTCTGGCCGAACGAACTGCTCCCCACCGTGTAGATACGGATGGTCTGCTGAGCGCCGGCGGACAGGGCTGCGGCAAGAACACTGACAGCAACGAGTCTGCGAAACCCCATGGGTCCCCCCTTTTCTGGTACGCCCATAGGGTAACATACCCGACTCGCGCGGCGCGAGCAGCGTGTACGCTGCACGCTGCGAACTCTGCGTAGCACGATTGTTATAGGAAAGCACTGGCGGGCATCGCGCCGAATGCTCAGCTCTCCATCCTGTCGCCGGTCTCCCGACGCCAGCGGGCCAGACGCGCACGGCAATCCTCGACGACGGCCCTGTGCTCGGGTGAACCGATCAGGTTTGTCACTTCACCCGGGTCGGTCTTCAGGTCGAAGAGTTCTTCGGGGTCGGCGCCTGTCTGGTACACGGAGTACTTGTAGCGTCCGGTATGCACCAGACGGCCACGGGCGACGCCTA
>CAZJJT010000398.1:0-4844 GCA_964546395.1 uncultured Fibrobacterota bacterium | reverse complement strand
AGCCAAACTTCGCAGCATAGACGAATGCGCCGAGTCCGAACAGCGCATGCACGATACTCGGAACACCGGCGAGGTTGATCACCGCCAGGTTGATCAACCGGTTGAACCAGTTGTCGCGGGCGTACTCGTTCAGGTAGATTGCCGCCAGCACGCCGACTGGCGCCGAGATCGCCAGTGATATCACCACCAGGTACAGGGTGCCGACGAACGCCGGCCAGATGCCGCCCTCGCGCATGCCCCGTCGGGGCACATCAACCAGGAACCCCCAGTTGAGGCTCGGTGCGGCTTTCACGATGAGGTACGCGACGATGGCCACGAGTGGCACGATCATGGCGATCGCCATGCAGAGAAACACGGTCCGGGCCACTGCCTGCGCACGCTCCCGGGCCGCCACTGACGGTGTGCGGGTGAAGAGAGCAGGCGTCTGCGTTGCCGTATCGCCCATACCGGCTACTTCCTTCGCACACCGCGAATGACGAGGTCCGCGGTCAGGTTGACAGCGAACGTGATACAGAATAGAAGCACTCCCGTCAGGAACAGCACCCGGTAGTGGTCGGAGCCCGCAGGTGCTTCGCCCAGCTCGGCTGCGATGTTTGCAGTCAGTGTCCGGACCGAGTCCAGCAGACTGCCCGGAATCTTCACTGCGTGCCCCGTTGCCATCAGGACCGCCATGGTTTCTCCCACCGCCCGGCCGACACCCAGCAGCACTGCGGCCAGCAGGCCGTTCCTGGCGGCCGGCAGAAGCACGCGGTATACCAACTGCCACTTCGTCGCGCCCATGGCCATGGCGGCCTCACGGTATGAGTCGGGCACCGCCCTCAGGGCATCTTCGCCAATCGAGACGATAATCGGAACACTCATCAGGGCGAGGATCACGCCGCCATTGAGCAGGTTCACTCCCACGGGAGCCCCTGTGACGGTCACGATGACTTTGCTCATCACTGTCAGACCCACGAACCCCCAGACGACACTTGGGATCGCCGCCAGCAGCTCAATCACGATCTTGAGGGTCTCCTTCACGCGGGGGCCGCAGAACTCCGACAGGTAGATGGCAGCCCCCAGACCGAAGGGTACCGCTATCACCATCGCCAGTACGGTCACGGCGAAGCTGCCCACCGTGAGTGCCAGCGTACCGTAGCGTACATTGGACGCCGAGGTGGGGTACCACTCGGTGCTGAACAGGAACTGCAGCGGGCTGAACGCCTTGTGGTACAGCACGGGCAAGGCTTCGCGGAACACGAAGAAAAAGATGGCAAGCACGAAGATGATGGCGCTGACGCCGCAGAGGCGGATGAGTGCCTCAAACGCCTTCTCCCCGATCACTGCCCACCGGGGGCGTGTGGGGCGTGGCGCGGCGGCTGTCGCTGCTGCTCGTGCGGTGTCGCTCAGTTCCATTCGACTGTGCCGTCTCGGTGCAGGTACGTCTCGTTTGCGTGGCTCAGGACTCAGGACTATCGACCGACTCGGTGGGGGTACCTTCCACCGCCGAAAGTGGCACATAGCCGCTTTCCTCGACGAGTCTCTGCCCGGCCGGCGAGAGCGTCCACTCCACGTACTGTTTCAGGGCGCCCTCCGGCTCACCCAGGGTGTACATCAGCAGTGACCGCGCCAGCGGATAGGTTCCGTCGTGCACGCTGGCCACGCTGGGCGATGCCGACGGTGCGCCCGTCTTCGGAGCCACTTTCACCATCTTCACGTGGTCCGTGGCATAGCCCATGCCGCTGTAGCCGATTGCGGTCCTGGTACTGCCGACCAGTTCGACCACTTCCTTGGAGCCGTTCATGTCCCGTGAGCCCAGCTTGAAGTCCTGGTTGCCAAGGACATGCTCACGAAAAAACTCGTATGTGCCGGAGCTGGACTGGCGGCTCACGCGCACGATGTCGTCGTTGTCGACTCCCGGAATGGTCACGCCGAGCTGCGACCACTTCGTGACAGTCCCGTTCTCGGCAAAGACCGAGGCGAGTTGCTCGACCGATATCTCGCTCATCGGGTTGTCTTTGTGGATGTAGACAGCGAGGGCGTCGTAGCCAACCACGATCTCCTTCGGTTCCTTGCCCGTATTGGTCCTGGCCTGTTCGATTTCCCCGGGTTTCATGTTGCGGCTGGCGTTGGCGAGGTCGATGGTGCCACGCGTGAGAGCGGCAATGCCCACGCCTGAACCACCACCCGACACTTCGACATCAACCGTGGTATCAACGCTCGCGTACGTTTCAGCCCACGCCTGTGCCAGGTTCACCATCGTATCGCTGCCTTTCACCTGGATAGTCGAATTCGCTGCGCCGCCGCGCTTGCCGCACCCCCACACAACCAGCGCCATGCACCCTGCACAACAGAATGCCCATGCAGCGAGACGCGAGCGACCGTCAGTTGTCATGCGCTTCTCCTCCCGTGTCGACCTCGGCGTCAAGCACCGCCTGCACGAGATCGGTGATATTGTCCCGCAGGTACGTGTAGGCCCGCTCGTACTCCGCGCGTTTCTGCTCCAGAGAGCCCGCCGCTTCCGAGGGGTCATCGATCTGCCAGTCGAGGTACACCGCCTTGCGCGGCAGGTAGGGCACAGACCGCGGTACGCCTCCGACGAGTGCCGCGATCACATGGAAATGGTCCAGGTTCCGTATCTGCTCAACTGAACGAGTTGCGGTGCCGGAGATGTCGAGACCCTTCGTCGACAGGAACGCAACCGTGTCGGCATCCACTGCCTTCAGCGAAAGCCCGGCGCTGCTGAACGAGAACTTCTGCTCACCCAGCGATGAGCCGATTGCCTCGGCCATCGGCCCGAGGCAGCTGTCGGTCGCATCGATGAACAACACGCGGAACTGGTCGGCGCCCGGGTGCTTGGCGAATTCCCCCGTGCACATGTACTGCACTTCCCTGCAGATATTGCGTGCCTGGTCTGACACGCGCTCGAAACGCTTCGAGATGGTTATCAGCGGGTCGATCGCCTCGAATGACACGGCTTGACTCTTGAGACGGTCAACCATCTCGCGGGTGAACTGCCTGCGCAGGCGGTCGACCGTTTCCTCTGTCTCGATACTCTTCCGGGCAAGCGCAACGTCACGCTCGACAAACGCCTTGGTCGAGTCGCGGAACATGCCGATTGACAGGGTGGCCATCTCGGCAATCGAGTTGCAGAACTCCTCGGGCGGCGGGCCCTCGAGTTTCAGGATGTGACGGGCGATGCTCTCCGCGTAGTCGCCAACCCGCTCGATCTCGAGGTTCACCTTGAATGTGCTGTAGGCGAAGCGGAGGTTGCCGGCGACCGGCTGCTGCTTGAGGATGAACTCCAGGCAGAGGCGGTCGATCTCCTCCTCTTTGCGGTCGATGAACAGGTCGCGAAGAATGACCGCGTAGGCGAGTTGGTGGTCGTTGGTTACCAGCGACGTGACGCAGTCACGCAGGGCCTTCTCAGCACGCCGGGACATCTCGACCACATTCCGGCAGATTCGGTCGGTGTCGCGCTGAAGCGACTCCTCCAGGTGCGTCTGCATGCCTTTGGCCCTCCCCGGTATTCGGGAGTAGTTGTGAGCGCTGGGAGGAGGCAAAATACTCTCAGGAATGGGGTGGCACGTAGAACCGTGCAGCCTAACATAGAACTAACAACGAGCACATGCACAGAACATGTCCGTCTGCGATTTTGGTGACAGAACAGCGGTCTCGCGCATCCCGGGGCACGTGGAACCGCACAGACTGGCATCATACTCCCCCCTGGCAATGGAGGATTAAGCAATGCGGCGAGTGATGAACAGAAGGAGCGCGGCGCGGCTTGCGTGTCTGCTGGCTATGAGCAGCATGGCGACACATGCGGGGACGGAGTTGCTTGGAGCCGGAGCCACCTTCCCGTACCCGCTGTACAGCAAGATGTTCGATGTCTACCACAAGCAGTATGGGGTGCAGGTCAATTACCAGTCCATCGGTTCTGGTGGCGGTATTCGCCAGCTTGAAAGCAAGACGGTCGACTTCGGCGCCACCGACGCCTTCATGGACGACAAGAAGCTTGCGAGTATCCCTGCCGAGATCCTGCATATTCCCCTGTGTCTCGGTGCGGTGGTGATCACCTACCACCTCCCTGGCAACCCGACGCTCAAGCTTACGCCGGACCTGCTCGCTGAGTTGTTCATGGGAAAGGTAAGCAAGTGGAACGACAAGCGCGTTGCCGAACTGAACCCTGGCGTCAAGCTGCCGAATCTCAAGGTGGCAGTAGTGCACCGCTCCGATGGCAGCGGCACTTCGTTCATCTTCACAGACTACCTCTGCAAGGTCAGTGACGAATGGAAGACGAAGGTTGGCATGGGCAAGTCAGTCGACTGGCCGGCCGGCCTGGGAGCCAAGGGCAACGAGGGTGTTTCGGGGCTGGTGAAGCAGATCAAGGGCAGTATCGGCTACTGTGAACTCGCCTACGCGCTGCACAATGGCATGCCGCAGGCGCTGGTGAGGAACAGGAAGGGCATCTTCATCAAGCCCGAGATCGCTTCCATCACCGCGGCGGCCGACGTCGAGATACCTGAGCACACCCGCACCTCGGTAACCGACACCGATGCCGAGAATGGATACCCCATCTCGAGTTTCACCTGGCTCATCCTGTACAAGCAGCAGGACTATGACGGTAGAGAGCGCAGCAAGGCCGGGGAACTGGCAAAACTGCTGTGGTGGATGATACACGACGGACAGAAATACGCGGCTCCCCTCGAGTACGCACCTCTGCCGAAGGCAGCGGTGGCCAAGGCCGAGGCCTTGCTAAGGTCGGTCGCCTTCGGCTCCGAACCCCTTGTCATTCAGTAGATTACGGATGCTCTGTTGTGTGCCCAGGGTCAACTCTTCAAAAAGGAGCGGTACTGTGCGTAACG
>CAZJJT010000397.1:0-4864 GCA_964546395.1 uncultured Fibrobacterota bacterium | reverse complement strand
ACCTGCTGATCTATCTGCCGCTGGTCTCGCCGCTGCACCTGCTCATGGTGCTGTACGCCAGCGTTGCCGGGACGTTCGGCAGGCACGAGTGGAAGGGGCAGGTGTCGGGGAGTGCTGTCCGGCCGCAGTAGGCACGGCTACCAGTGGTCCCCGTCACGGTACACGGGGTTGCTCCACGCGGTGCGCCCCTGCTCATCCATGCACTCGACGCGCAGGTAGAACGCCCGGTCGCTGAGCTGGTGCTGGGCCTCGCACAGCGGGCCCTCGGCAGAAGCGCTTACCACGCCGCCGTGGTACGTGTTGCAGATGAACCGCACCTGACGGCACGGCGAGCAGTGCACATCGACGCGCGCGCCCACGACAGCAATGTCCTCGATGGTGGGGCCGTTCGAGCAGTAGAAACGACCCTCGGCAAGCGCTTCGAGAATCGCATCAACCGATCGCTCGCGCGCCCGCACGCACACCCACGAAACCGTGTAGTCCGTCAGGCGCTGGTGCGAATCGTCGACGGCCACTGCGCCAATCCGCCTGCCGGCCGAGAGGGCGTTGTCCCAGAAGTACTCGGAGTGGCCACGCGCGATCTCCAGCTCGCAACCGGTGTTGAACACTTCGAGCGCCGGGAACCGCTCCAGGCCCGGGAACGTTCCGTGGTCGAGCGCCGACCAGTACGGATGCGCCAGGAAGAAGAACGCCGCGTGGTCCCTCATGAACGCACAGACCCCGTCGATTGACCTGTCATCGGTGGTGCGCTCAAGGCCGATGCCCACGATGTGGACCAGGGGGATTCCAGGACACTGCACCGAGTGTTCGATACCACTCAGGCGGATGAACCCGGAGTCGTCGACTGCGGCACTCGAGAGAATCTCGTGGTCGGTGAAAGCGAGGAAATCGTATCCGGCCCGCCGGTACCGGTCCACAAGGTCCTCGCGCTCGAACGCCCCGTCCGAAACCGTCGAATGCAGGTGCAGACAACCCTTGAGCCACATACCAGGTGTGCGGAAGGCGCGCATGGCGTTCTCCTCAGGAGAGTGTCGTCAACCACCCGAAGCAGGTCTCGAACGCAGCGACGCGTGCCGCGAGGTCGGGCAGGCCCGGGTCGGACTCGAAGTTGAACGGTCCCTGGTAGTCGATATCCACAAGGGCCCGCATGAACGCCGGCCAGTCAATGACCCCTGCGCCGGGCATCCAGTGCTTCTCGTCGATCCCGTCGTAGTCGGAGAGGTGCAGCGTGACGAGGCGCGGACCCAGGCGATGCACCGTGTCGGGCAGTGTCGCGTATCGCTCCATCACGTGGTTGACATCAAGACACACGCCGAACACGGCCGGGTCGAGACCGTCGAGCAGGGCGAACAGCTCCTCAAGCGTGTTGCCGAGGCAGGTACGCGGGAGCAGTTCAAGGGCGATACGGCAGTTGCGCGAGCGTGCGTACCCGGTGAGTTCGGCGATGCTCTGCTTCGACTGTGCCAGGCGCGCCGGACGTTGCTCGGGGGCGTTGGGCTCCCGGCTCGGGTGGAGTACGACAATCCCGGCGCCGAGGACACGAGCGGCGTCGAGTGACGCACGTGCCCCGGCAAGGGCCGCTTCGCGCGCCGAGGGGTCGGGGCTGCTCAGGTCGCGGGGAGCGTCGAACGGCGCGTGCACCGACACCACGCGTGGCCCGCGCGTTCCGGAGAAATGCTGCTTGATAGTGTCAAACTGGACCGGCTCGGCGCAGAACGCCCCGGGGACCTCGAGGGTGGCGATGCTGGACTGTGCCACGGCCTCCGCGACCTCCGGGGTGACGGCTTCACGGCGAACGAAGTTGAGCGAGACACCGAGGCGGGGCGAGAACATTGCAGGGATCCCAGTGAGAGGCGTCGTCTGTGTTCCAGGGAGAAAATGGTTCATGCTGGCGCAGGCAGTCGCCCGGGTCCGCCGGGAGCAGCGCAGCACTCATTGCTCGCCTGGTGCCCACCAGGTCTGCCGATGTCTGCTGCGGTAGGCTCGTGGCGACACCCCTTCGTACCTGGTAAACTGCGCCGAGAAATAGAACGGGTCGTCGTAGCCCAGCAACGCGGCAATCTCCTTCACCAACAGCGTCGAGTTGGCCAGCAGATTGCGCGCGAACGTCATCTTCTGCCGATGGAAGAAGGTCATGGGGGGCGTCTTCATGGATTTCTGGAACAGCCGCGAGAAGTGATACATGCTGACTCCCGAGCGTGCGGCAATCTCCGGGAGCGTCAGGTTCTTCTCAACGTTGCGGTTCATGTAGTTGAGCGCGAGCGATACGCTGGTCGGCACCTCCAGGTACAGCACATTCTTGGCCAACTCGAGCAGAATCTCGTAGGCCAGCAGTGACAACTGCCACATGTAGTTCTCTCCACGGCTCCCCGACAGGCGGTTCACCTGCTTGATCAACCCGGCGAGACGGCCCGGGCGTTCGAGACGCACGACGTCTATGCTCTCCAGTCCCAGCGAGCGCAGTACGATCTCGAGCATGATCCCCTCGATGACGACCATGCGCTTGTTGAGTCGGCCCGCGGGGCCGGTGCTGAACCGGTGGCGGTGGCCCTTGTGGAGCAGGAACGCTTCCCCCGGGCTGACCACCATGTGGCGGGTGTCCTGCTGGAGATCGGCGTTGCCGCCCACCACGAGTTCGACGGCGAAGATGTCGGAGCGGGCGCGCTCAAACGAGTGGTTGGTGGGCCAGAGCGAATAGCCGGAGTACATGATCACGAGCGGCAGGTTGTGAACGAATGAGTCGGCCTGGCAGTTCCAGAAGCGGTCGTGGCTCGAACGGATGACACGCTGGAAATACGACGGCGGGACGGGGGGGGCGATCGCGCGGGTGGTTGCCATGCCCAGGAAGATACCTTTGGTGAGCAAGATATCACATGTTTGGCCAAGTGGCTGCCATTGCGCCCCGATGGTGACCATCCTAGCTTAACAGGCAAAACAGCACTAGCCCCTGGGAATACAAGGAGCCCCGATGTCTTCGATACCGCAACGATTCACATTCGCGACAGCACCGGCTGCTGAACCGAAGGCCACTGTCGTCGAGGGCAACGCCCGGTTTACCATCCTGACGTCTCGTTGCATCCGCATGGAATACGGCCCTGCGGGCACGTTCGAGGACCGCCCGAGCACCGTGTTCTGGTTCCGCCGGCAGCCGGTCCCGGCGTACACAGTGAGGCGCAGGAAGGGTGTGCTGGCCATTACGACCGAGTACCTCACGCTCACGTTCGACAGCACCGCGGGTGCTTTCACGGCCGATGCTCTTCGGGTCGCGCTGCGGGGGGCGGCGAAGGCGGTGTGGAAGTATGGAGACCGGGACGAGGCGAACCTGGGCGGCACGTTCCGCACGCTGGACGGGCGTAAGGGGTTCGTGAAGCTGGATCCGGGTCTGATGTCGCGGAGCGGGTGGAGTGTCGTGGACGACTCGCAGTCGGTGGTGTTCACCGATGAGTGCTGGGTGAGCAGGCGCGGTGCGCCGGAAGGCCAGCAGGACCTGTACTTCTTCGGGTACGGCACTGACTACAAGGGGTGTCTGAGGGACTTCTGTGCGCTGAGCGGCCGTATCCCCCTGATACCGCGCTGGGCGCTCGGCAACTGGTGGTCGCGGTACTGGGAGTACAGCCACGAGGAACTAATACGGCTGATGAGTGACTTCCGCGAGCACAAGGTGCCCCTCTCGGTGTGCATCATCGACATGGACTGGCACACGGTGAAGAACCCGCACACCAGCGGCTGGACGGGGTATACCTGGGAACGCAGGCTATTCCCCGACCCTCGTGCCACGCTGAAGCGGCTGCACAAGGAGTTCGGTCTGAAAGTGGCGCTCAACCTGCACCCGCATGACGGTGTGCATCCGCACGAAGAGGCATACCCGGCGTTTGCCAGGTTCATGGGCATGGAGCCGTCGAAGAGGAAGCCGGTGAAGTTCGACATAGTCGATCCGAAATTCGCGGACGGCTACTTCAGGTACCTGCACCATCCGCATGAGAAGATGGGGGTGGATTTCTGGTGGATGGACTGGCAGCAGGGCCAGAAAAGCGGGATCGAGGGCCTCGACCCGCTGGTGATGCTGAACCATCTTCATTTCCTCGATCTCAAACGTGACGGCACGCGGCGTCCATTCATCTTCTCGCGCTGGCACGGCCTCGGCAACCACCGCTACCAGATCGGCTTCTCCGGCGACACGATTGTCTGCTGGGAGTCGCTCGCTGCGCTCCCGCACTTCACCTCGACCGCTTCGAACGTTGGCTACTCGTGGTGGAGCCACGACATCGGCGGCCACTTCTGGGGCTACGAGAACCCCGAGCACTACGTGCGCTGGGTGCAGTTCGGCGTATTCAGCCCTGTCATGCGCCTTCACTCGAGCAAAAACCGGTTCCAGGTACGTACGCCCTGGGAAAACGGTACCGAGGCCGACGTGGTGGCAAGTGCGGCCATGCGGCTGCGGCACCAGCTGGTGCCCTACCTCTACAGCATGGCGGCGAAGACGCACCACGACGCGCTGCCGCTGTGCCGCCCGATGTACTGGGAGCACCCGCACGACGAGCAGGCGTACTCGTGCCCTCGCCAGTACTACTTCGGCACGGAACTGGTGGCCGCACCGTTCGTGTCGGCGCGGGACCCGCACACCCGGCTCAGTCGGCAGGTGGTATGGCTGCCGAAGGGTGACTGGTACCAGTTCTTCACGGGGCTGCGGTTTGCCGGTGAGCGGTGGCACGCGGTGTACGGTGGGATCGATGATATCCCGGTGTTCGCGAAGGCGGGGGCGGTTGTGCCGATGAGCGCGGATGGTCCCGAAACGCCGGTCGGTAACCCTCGTCACCTGAAAGTCCGTGCGTTTGCCGGGGCGGAAGGAGCGTTCACGCTGTAC
>CAZJJT010000396.1:0-4869 GCA_964546395.1 uncultured Fibrobacterota bacterium | reverse complement strand
ATCCGCCGCGTGGTACGGTACTGGGCCATGGTCGGGAGACACAGCGGGAACTCGTTGCTGCGTCCGCTCTCCTGCTGCTTGGCTGCAAAGTGCCTGCGAAGGAGCCGACGAGAGCGGAGCACAAACTGTGTCACCCCGCGCCCGTCAATCCCGTCGAAGTACCCTTCTCCCTCAGGGTGTCCCTCACCAGTGTCGCTCGCGCCGAGGCGCACCATGTCGAGAAGCGGCGTACCGTCGTCGCGCTCCACTGCCTGGCCCGCAGCCCAGCGGGAGGCTCGAAGCGACCAGATGGACAGACCGTTGTGTCCGGCTTCGGAGGCGGCCCCGGCCGCAACAGCAATGTCGGCATCACCGGTGGCATCGACTACGACGTGTGCGACGAGTGTACCCGGTCCGCTCTTGTTGAACACGCTGAGCCCGGTCACCCGGGTTCCCTCACGGATCACACCCGTGATCGACGTGTCGTACCACGAATCCACGCCGGCCTGCTCCAGCAGTTCGTCCAGGGCCAGCACACAGGATGCCGGCGAGAAGGCCGCCTGGTACCGTCGCTCGCGCTCGCCCGCCTGTCCGCCCCAGCCGGCAGGGACCGTTCCCGGCCCGTAGCGCACCGATGCGTGCAGCAGCTCCTCGGCAAGACCGAACAGGACCTGCCTCCCGTTGCCGTCGCACAGGGGAAGGTAGATATTCACCAAACCGGACGTGCCGAGCCCACCGGGCAGGATGGTCTTCTCCACGAGCGCCGTGCGCACGCCGGCACGGGCACTGGCCAAGGCGGCCGCTACGCCGGCGAAGCCCGCGCCACCCACCACCACGTCGTATGTCTTCTCGAACGGCATCCGGCTACCTGGCCGCCCTGTACGCCCCGTCGGTTCCTCGGGCCACGTCGCCGAGACAGAGCACTCGGTCCTGTGCATACAGGGCAGGTACCTTCTGCGCGTTCGCCTTCCAGGTCACGAGAACCCCCCACGGCATGAACCAGAGCCACTCGGGTTGCTGCGCGAGCACTTCGGGAGTCGGCACCTCACCCACTTCACCAAGTGCAATCGGCCGCCCATCTGCGAGTGCCAGCAACCCATCGTGGTGCGACTGCTTGTAGTCGTTGCCATAGACATCCGCGGCGAGGATATCGACGTACTCGCCACCCGGGTAGAAGAGGTCGTACGCGAATGCTTCGTCGTTCTCACGGTCGCGTGGCGCATTGGTGTTGTATACCCACAGCAAATTGTCAAGCTTGTGGTGATTGGTGTACCGGTCGTGCATCATGCGCCACAACTTCGTGAACCCCTCCGGCCCCGGTTTGTTGCACCACCAGAACCACACGCCGTTGAGCTCATGGTACGGACGCCACAGGACGGGAATGCCCGCGTCGCGGAGCTGTGCAAGATAGTCGGCAACCCGATCAACCTGCGTGAGCCACGCATCGTGGAGGGCGGTGCCCGGCGTGGTCAACTCCTGCCACGTCCCGTCCGAAGGGAGCTTCCCCACCTGCCACAGGGAGTCGTACGGACCGCGATCGCCGTACGAGGGGAACACGGCATGCCACATGAGCGTGATGATGTGACCACGTGCGTGCTGCTCAACCGCACAGGCGACCATGCGCTCTCGCGCCGCCTCGGGGGTGATATCGACGAAGTGCGGGTCGGGCTCGCCCGGGTCGGAAATGTTGAGCGGACCACAGTGGTAGTGACGACCGATCTCGGTTCCATCGACAGCAAACGCGAAGTCGGAACCCCAGACCAGCGGCCGTTTGCCCGTGAGCGTCTCGACCATGTCCGTGTACTTCGCGCCGACCCCTATGTAATTGTGCTGCCCGGAGAGGGTGTACCTGCCCTTGACGGACAGAAGGAAGTCGTAGAGCCGCCGGGCCGTGTCCGAGCGTTGTGGTGCCATGCTGTCTCTCTTCGAGGTGCTGGTTTGTCTCACCTGGAAGAGGGAAAATAGGCCGCGCGCGCCACCGCGGCCCCCGAACTGTCGTAGACGCTCGCAACCAGCAGCCGGCATACACGCCCGAGGTGGACCTCAGCGACCCGGGGAGCCGCAGCGGGCAGATCGCGCTGGATGCAGACACGGCCGGCCAGGTCGGTGAGCGTGATTCGGTACCGTCCGGGCCGCAGGCCGCTGACTCGCAGGCCGCTCCCCGAGCCGGCAATATGCACGGTATGCATCCCTGCCATCCACCACGGGGACCGCACCGGACCGGCGCCGCGCTCAAATGCCCCCATGTCGGGCGCAGCGCCCGCGTACCCGTCGTTGATCCCGCTCAGGACCACGCCCTTATCGACTCCGGGATCGGCTACCGCGAGTCGGAAGTCTCCGCCGGCTGCGTTCTCGAACACTGGCGGCGCGGAAATGCCGTGCACCTGTTGTCCCAGGGCTCTGAACCCGGCAGTGTCGAGTCGTACGTTCTCCCACTTCACATACTGGGTACCGGTGGTATAGAAGTTGTTGTAGTCCCACTCGTTGCCGGGCGGGTAGGGATTCGGATTTGTGTTCTCGAACACGTAGCGGGTGGCGCGCACGATGTTGTTCTTGAGGTGCGTGTAGCCGGAGCCGGTTGAGCCCCAGCCGTTGTGATCCGCTTCGGTGACGTATGCGGTGTTGTGATAGATCCGCAACGCGCCCATGGGGCGTTCACCCGAAGGTGTCGTTGCTATCTTGATCCACCCCGGCGCCCCACCCCACTCGTCCCACCCCGGGGAGCCTTCCCAGAACCCGTCGACCACGGTGTACAGCACCCAGGTGGGGCCGGTCTCGATTGGGGCAAGCGATATGGGCGAGTACACGTGCCGGAATCGGTTGCGGTACATGCGCAGGTTGATCCCCTTGCACTCCGGTTCAAGACCGTCGTCCACGATCTCCTCGAGAACGTTGCCGTACACGTCGTTCTCCAGCGCGTTCTCATCGGGATAGGCGGTAGTCCACTGCCCGACGTAGATCCCGTTGAACAGACCGCGGCAGTGGTTGTTGCGCACCACGTTGCCCTCGCCGGCGTTGGACACTGTTACTCCGTTGGAGCTACAGTCGTGGTCATGATGGCAGATCGCCCAGGGCCAGGCGGTGACACCGGTACCCCAGATGACGCAGTTTTCCACCAGGTTATCAGTAGACGTGATGCCGTCGACCGATACCATGGTGCGCGATTGCGAGATCCGGCAGTCTGAGATGCTCACGTGGTGCGAGTTGCGAACCCGCACGCAGTTGCGGTCGAAGTGAGTGATATCGAAGCCCCGGACGGCAATGAAGCTTCTGTTGTCGAAGCAGAACCCGTAGTCCTCGACCGCCAGGCGAAGCGTGCGACCGGCAATCGGACTGCCGTCCGGCGGCTTGACATACAGCACACCACCGGCGATACAGTAGCCGCCGGTAATGCCGTCGGCGTCGGCACGAAGGCTGTCGAGGCCGGCATGCTGGTAGAGCCGGATCCCGTCGAGTGTGGCGAAGTTGGTGGTGCCGGCGTACGGGGTGCTGTACACTCCCCCGCCTTCATCGGTCCATCCCGAACCCGTGGCAATGTCCTGCCCGCCGTCAAGGACCACGCCGCTGTCGTCAGCGACGAACTGGATCCACGCACTCGCGGTGCCGGAGTTCGCGGGACGCACCTCCTCGGGGTAGGTTCGCGGGGCCACGTGCACCACATCGCCGGCGACAGCCACGGCGGCGGCCTCGCCTATCGTGCGGAACGGCCGTGACTGGCTTCCGTCGCCGCCAATCAGGGCCTGGGGATCCACGTACAGGTCCCTGCTGCCCGCGGGGAACGCACTCGAACGTGTGGCAAACGAGAACGGCTGGGCGAACGATGCGCTCAGGGAGGCGGGTGGGTCGACCACCAGTCGTGCCTCGTAGGTGGTACCCTCGCCCAGCCAGAAGAGACTTGTGGCCATGCGGTTGCCCGCGATTCGGATCATGGGGTGACCACGACGCCACTGGGTCTCTCCCTGGGCGCGGTACTCCACCTGCACCACGGTGGACGTGTCGGTGCCAACCCAGGCAACCCGTATCCCCGCGTTCTCGAATGTTGCCTTGGTCACCAGTGACGAAAGCGTGACGGGCAGTACCTGCCCCGCTGCGACTACTGTCATGCACACCGCATTCCGAATCCGCATCTCCCCCCCCTGACTGGACCCTGCTTCGTCGTCAGTTTCCCAACCACTCGGGCGCGAACCCGGACCACGCCCTCTTCGGTGGTGGGCACTGCGAAGTCGCCGATAATCGCGTGCGCCATCAGGTAACCTACTCCTTCCCAGTCGAGTTCGCAACGACTGAGACTGAGGTCATGGTAGTCGGGATCGTCGTCGACGCTCAGCAGCGGCAACTGCTCAGGCACCTTCACCCGGTTGCGCTGCGCCCACGCCATCGTACGAGCCCGGCAGACCACGTTCGGAACATCCGACTGGGGTGCTGCGGGTCAACGAGCGTGACGTGTCGCGGAAGGGGGTCGTTCGGCCGTAGCACGTCCACAGTGCCGCGGTCGCGGCCAATATCGCCACGCCGCACCCGTAGTCCGTTCTCCACGGTCCACAGGGCATTATTTTCACGGTTTCCGTCGGAGGAACACCAACAGAGGAGACTCCATCGATGTCGCCGCATATCAACGACATGTTCGAAGACGCCCCGTACCTTGTGAAAGACATCGAGCTCGCCGATTGGGGACGACGGGAGATCGAGATTGCCGAGCACGAGATGCCTGGGCTGATTGCCGTGCGCGGGAAGCACGCGAAGGACCTGCCGCTGAAGGGCGCACGTGTGACCGGCTCGCTCCACATGACAATCCAGACGGCGGTGCTTATCGAGACACTCAAGGCGCTGGGCGCCGATGTGCGCTGGGCTTCCTGCAACATCTTCTCCACCCAGGACCACGCCGCCGCG
>CAZJJT010000395.1:0-4898 GCA_964546395.1 uncultured Fibrobacterota bacterium | reverse complement strand
GTCGATTCCCGTCTCTCGATGGCCATGGATGCGCTTCGCTGTCCGCCGGACGATACGCCCGTGAGTGTCATCTCCGGAGGCGAGCGTCGTCGGGTCGCACTGTGCCGGCTCCTGTTGCAGCGGCCCGACGTGCTGCTTCTCGACGAGCCGACTAATCACCTGGACGCTGAGACGGTCGCCTGGCTCGAGCACCACCTGCGTGACTACCCCGGTACGGTCATCGTCATTACCCACGACCGCTTCTTCCTGGACAACGTCGCCGGATGGATCCTCGAACTTGACAGGGGCTACGGGGTGCCTTGGAAGGGCAACTACTCCGAGTGGCTCGAGCAGAAGCAGAGCAAGTTGGCGCTCGAAGAGAAGGCGGAGCAGCGGCGGCAGGGCACACTGCAGCGCGAGCTGGAGTGGATACGGCTCTCGCCGAAGGGGCAGCATGCCAAGTCGAAGGCGCGTATCAGTGCGTACGAGTCACTGCTGTCGGAGGAAGGGGAGCGACAGGCGCGTGATCTCGAAATCTATGTGCCGCCCGGGCCGCGGCTGGGTGAGTTGGTGGTGCGGGCTGAGCGGGTGAGCAAGGCGTATGGCGACAGAGTGCTCATGGCAGACATGAGCTTCTCGCTTCCCCCGGGCGGGATCATCGGTGTTATCGGTCCGAACGGCGCGGGGAAGACCACGTTGATGAGGATGGTAACGGGGGAAGAGAAACCAGACAGCGGCAGCTTCGTCATCGGTCCTACCGTCGAACTTGCCTATGTCAACCAGAGTCGCGATGACCTGGACCCCGCGAAGAATATCTGGGAGACGATCTCGGGTGGGCAGGACACGGTTTCCCTGGGCGGGCTGAAGGTCAACTCGCGGAGCTACGTGGCGCGGTTCAACTTCATGGGAAGTGACCAGCAGAAGAGGCTTGGGGAGCTGTCGGGCGGGGAGCGCAACCGGGTGCACCTTGCGATGATGCTCAAGCAGGGGGCGAACGTGCTGCTGCTCGACGAGCCTACGAACGACCTGGACGTGCAGACGCTGCGGGCACTCGAGGAGGCGATGCAGCATTTCGGCGGGTGCGCGGTGGTGGTGAGCCACGACCGCTGGTTCCTGGACCGTGTGGCAACGCACATCCTTGCGTTTGAGGGTGAGAGCGTGGTACGCTTCTTCGACGGCAACTACTCGGAGTACGAGCAGGACCGACGGGAGCGCCTGGGTGCAGAAGCCGACCGGCCGCACCGGTTGAAGTACCGCCAGTTGACACGCACATGAGCATCCTGGGGGTGGGGCAACGGTGGACGGAACGAAGAGCGACGGCGACAGGGCGGACCGCTCGTTCGACGCCATAGTCATCGGCTCGGGTATCGGGGGGTTGACGGCTGCGGGGTTGCTTGCGCGCGTGTGGCACAAGCGCGTGCTGGTGCTCGAGAAGCATTTCGAGCCGGGCGGTCTCACCCACGCATTCGTGCGGGGGAGGTACCGCTGGGACGTTGGTGTGCACTACGTTGGCCGGATGGCCCCGGGGTGCCTGCAGCGCGATCTGCTGGACTATATCACTGAACGGGGTCTGGAGTGGCGTGCCCTGCCCTCACCGGTCGAACGGTTCGTGTACCCCGAGTTCATCGTTCCGCAGAGTTCGGACGCCGCCGAGTTCCGGCGCACGCTTGTCGAGATGTTCCCGCTCGAGCGCCGGGCGATCCGCCGGTATTTCCGCGATGTGCGGCGAACGGCGATCTGGCTGAAAATGTACTACCTGGAGGGGTTCCTGTCGGCCCCGCTGCGGTGGGTATTCCCGCTGCTGAAGCCGCTGATGAGCCGCTGGGCGCTGCGCACCACCCGGGAGTACCTGCACCGGCGGTTCCGCGACAGGCGTCTGCGCGCCGTGGTCGCGTCGCAGTGGGGTGACTACGGTATGCCGCCGGAGGAGAGCGCGTTCGCCATCCATGCCACGCTCGTCGACCACTTCATCAAGGGCGCATGGTTTCCGGAGCACAGTTCCAGCCGTATCGCGCACTCCATGGAATACGCGGTGGAGCGCGAGGGCGGGATGCTACTGGTCAACCGTGATGCGGTCGAGGTCCTTCTGGATGGTGGCCGGGCGTGCGGCGTGCGAGTGGTGGACAGGCGGTTTGGTGACGGGCGGGAGGAAGAGTACTACGCGCCAGTGGTTATCTCCAACGTGGGTGTGCGCGACACATTCACGAAGCTTGTGCCGGGCCGGCAGCAACGCTGCGCGCGGCCGCTCACGCACCTCGAACCCGGGTACAGTTCGGTGATCGCCTACCTCGGTCTGAGCGGTGACCCGGCATCGCTGGGCGTCGGTTGCGAGAACCTCTGGATCAATACCACATACGACCACGAGGACATGGAGGCACAGACCAGGGACGTGCTGGAGGGGACCCCGCGGCGCTGCTACGTGTCGTTTCCGTCCGTGAAGGGTGGTGCGAAGGCGTACCACACGGCGGAAGTGATCGCGATTGTGAAATATGCACCGTTCGAGCGATGGCGGGAACAGAGATGGCGTGAACGGGACACGGAATACTACGAGCTGAAGAAGCGGGTAGGGGAGGGGCTGGTGAACCTGGCCTGCGCACATCTTCCCGGCCTGCGTGACATGATAGTCTACCAGGAGGTCTCGACGCCGTTGACGCTCGAGCACTTCGGCGGCAGGGAGCGCGGGCCGATGTACGGGTGCGCTCCCACGGCCGAGCGCTTCAGTCGCCACTGGTCGCGCGTGCGCACCCACGTCCCGGGGCTCTTCATCAGCGGCAGCGATGCCTGCACGCTTGGGGTGACGGGGGCGATGATGGGTGGGGTGGCTGCCGCCAGTTCTGTGATAGGGCCGCCAGGGTTCGCCACCGCGGTGGTGGCGGCGAAGCGGTGGGTGCGCAGGAACAAGGGACGTACCGCCGTCGCCCCGGCGCTGAAGGTGGATGTGTACCCGGCAATCAGTGACAAGGTACAGGGGCAGTTGGCAAGCAAGGTCCGACTTACCGATTCGGTGTACGAGTTTGACTACGAGCTCGACCGCGACGTCGAGTACCTGCCCGGGCAGTACGCCCGTATCCGGCACGGCGAATCGGACTACGGCTCCTATTCGATTGTGTCAATCGACGAACTGCACGCACGGTTCATCATCGACACCAAGTTCGGCGGCAGCTCCTCGAAGTACTTCGTCGGGCTGGCTGAGGGCGAGCACAGCACGATGCGCCTGCCGGTAGGGGACTTCTCCCTCGTGCCGAGCGACAACCGCAAGGCATTCGTGTCCACCGGTACCGGAGTCGCGCCGCTGCTCGCCATGATGGCGGAGCTCGAACGCCAGTGCTACGACGAGGAAATCGATGTCTACTTCGGGTGCCGCTTCGAGAAGGATCGGTTTGTCGATACGTACCTCGACCAGTTCGAGAAGCTCAGGATCCGGCGCACCGTGTGTATCAGCGGCGAGCAGGTGCCGGGCTGCGTACACGGCCGCGTGACCGTGCCGCTGGCGAAGCTGAACGGGAAGGCACGCAACACCGATTTCTACGTGTCCGGGAACCCTTCCATGGTGATCGGCGTAAACAGACTGCTCCGGTCGATGGGGGCGGAGCGGGTGTATACCGAGAGCTACTAGACCTGTTGAGTGGCAGAAGCGTTGTGGTGTCGTGTCGGGTCCCCGGCTCAGCCTCTCACCCCCTCCCGTACCTTCCCACTGTGTCGCGGTACGCCTCGGGATTGCCGATGTCGTAGCGGTCGCCGTCCACAACGTATCCCGCGAACCCTTCCTCTTTGCGCAGCCTCTCGAGGCAGGTGGTGAGCTGGTACTCGCCGCGCTCGCGGATATCGAGCCTGATATGCTCCTCGAGGAACGTGAACACGGTTGGGGTGAGGATGTACTGGCCGAATACGGTGAGGTAGGTGTTGTCGGGCAGGCCCTCGACTCGCAGGTGTCGCCGGGCGTAGTCGATGTCGGGTTTCTCGCTGAACTCGGTGATCTCCAGCACTGTCTGCGTGTGTTTCCATGTGCCGGCCACGGTGCCGTAGTGGCGAACGGCTTCGCCCGGGGTCTGCATGATCCCGAGCACGCTGCGGCGCTCGCGTTCGTAGGTGTCGACCAGTTGCGCGGCACACGACTTGTCGCTGCCTGAAGAATACAGGTGATCGCCGAGCAGAAGCATGAACGGCTCATCGCCGACCCAGTCGCGTGCGCGGTGTACGGCGTGACCGAACCCCTCCTGCCGGTCCTGCGGCAGAAACGTGATGCGGCGCCCGATATCCATCAGGTAGTCGCTGTACTTCTGGTTGTCCTGCGACAGCTTGTTGTAGTGTGCGACAGGCGGGGGAGTGTGGAACACCTCTTCGAACAACCGCTGGTCGTCACGCTGCACCAGGATGCACACCTCTTCAACCCCTGCGCTCAGCGCCTCTTCCACGATGGTCAGGAGTGCCGGCTTGGCCCTCCCGTTCGCGTCGACCACCGGGAACAACTCCTTCTTCACCGCCTTGGTGGCCGGGAACAGGCGGGTACCGTACCCGGCGGCGGGAATGACGGCCTTGCGGACGCGGCGGCCGGAGTGAAGCGTGAGCGAGAGACATTTCATGCCGAGATCGCGCTCGATGATGGCTGTTGCTCGGGCGCCGCAGTCGGCGTCACGGGCGATGAGCTGTGCCGAGCCGTCCCCCTGCGAGCCTACGCCCTTGCCTCCGTACACGAGCGGCTCGAGCGCTTCGTGCGACAGGAGGCGATGGAGCGCCGGGGCGGCGAGTTGTGAGGAGCAGGCGGGAGCGACCATCCTGTCGAACCGGCGCTGTGCATCGGTCATCAGTTCGCCCAGCGCGTGCGCGTCGCCCTGCGCCAGCGCTTCACGCGCCCGCACGACGATCTCCCGGTTGACCGGCCCAAGGTACTCCTGCACGCGCTTCTGGGTCTCATCCTC
>CAZJJT010000394.1:0-4899 GCA_964546395.1 uncultured Fibrobacterota bacterium | reverse complement strand
GCCCAAAGCCTGATCCCTCCAGCCCAAAGCCTGATCCCTCCAGCCCAAAGCCTGAAGCCCAGAGTCGGATGGCCCGAAGCCGATCCCCAGCCCCGATTCCTGACTGCCGCCCGGAAGCCTATTGCCCCTTTGGCAGCGGAGGCGGGACGTTCGACGATGACTTCTTGGCTGCTACCTGTCCGGCGTTCTGGTCCTGAAGGAAACTGCCCGGCAGTTCCACTCCCGCCATCTTGAGCAGATCCTGCAGCGGCGGAACCGATCCAACCAACCCCGAGAGGAAATTGGCAGTGGTCGGCTTGCCGTTCTGGCCCATCGTGTCCCAGACGGTCAGCTTGTCTATCTTGATATTCTTGATCGCGTCCACTTGCGTGCGAACGATCTCGGGCAGTTTGTCCACCACCATCATCATCGCCGCCTCGGTCGGCTTGTTGCCCGTCGCCTTCACAATCTGGCCAAACCCGTCCGCCTGCTTCTGCAGTATCTCCTGGATACCTCGTGCCTGCGCTTCCATTTTGAAGAAGATCGCGTCGGCCTCACCCTTCGCTTCCCGCCGGCGCTTCTCTGCCTCGGCTTCGGCAGATATCTCGATGCGCTTCTTCTCGATCTCCGCCGCGACAATCACGTCGGCTTCCTGCGTGGCCCGTTCGCGGTTCGCCCGCTCCTGCTCCGCTTCCCGCTCGGCCGTGTAGCTCTCCTGCAGCGCCTTGGCGTTCTGCACATTCTCGGCCGCCAGCGCCAGACGATTGGCCTCGGCTTCCTTCTCGCGGCGCGTGGCTTCGGAGTTGGCGACCACGATCTTGGCAAGGTTCTCGCCCTCAACCGCCTTCGCGTTGGCGCCCGACACCCGGACACGCTGGTCCTGCTGCGCGTTGGCCTCACCCACCGCTCCGTCACGGTTCTTCTCGGCCACATCCTTCTTGGCCATGTTGATGGCTTCCGCAGCCGCCTTCTTTCCCAACGCCTCGATGTACCCGGACTCATCGCGGATATCGGTAACGTTCACGTTGATCAGGCGCAAACCGATCTTCTCGAGTTCGCCCTCGACGTTCTTGGCGATGTTTTCCAGGAACTTGTCGCGGTCGGCGTTGATATCCTCGATGTCCATCATGGCAACCACCAGACGGAGCTGCCCGAAGATGATTTCCTTGCAGATACCCTCGATCTCCTTGCGCCCCAGCCCGAGCAGACGTTCGGCAGAAGCAGCCATGCCGCTCGGCGTGGTCGAGATACCCACGGTGAAATTCGAGGGCACATCAACGCGGATATTCTGCTTGGACAGCGCGTTCTGCAGCGGAACATCGATCTGGATCGGAGTCAGCGACATGTACTGGTACGACTGGAACACCGGCCAGATGAACGACGCGCCACCGTGGATACACTTCGACGAGCCCTTCCCCACCTTCCCGTAAACCACGAGTATCTGGTCTGAGGGACACCGCTTGTAGCGAGAAAGCACCCAGATCATGAAGAAGAAGAATACGACGACTGCCCCCACAATTACGGGGATCCAGCTGGTCAACCCGCCGAACACACTCGAATCCATAGCGCGCCGCCCTTTCGTTAGTTGCTTGTGAGTCTCTCAACAAGGAGTATCTGTCCGCCCACAATCCCAATCACCCGCACATTCTCGCCTGTTGCTATCCGCTCGCCATCGGTCATGGCCTTGTACTCGGTTGTCACGCCCTCGGCCAGGACATTCACCTTGCCCGTACCGGCCCGCTTCTCCGGGACAACAAGGTACACGTTCCCGGTCTGGCCCAGAGCCGAACGTATGCTCACATTTCCGCTGTGTGTCAGCTTCGTAATGAGGTAGAACATCGATGACACCACCGCCATCATCGCCACACCGATCACGAAGGCCACGATGAGTGTCCAGGAGTGCGATGCCCCCGAGTGGACCATCGCGATGCCGCTCCACCCGAACATCATGAAGAACACCACCAGGTTGCGTATCGTGAACATGTGAAACGCGTGCACCACTCCCCCCGCGGCTTCCATGTCACCACCAGCATGCAGATCCCCACCGTGCCCCACATCCAGGTCACCACCTGCATCCACCTCACCACCCACGTCCGCCCCGCCCACATCCCCGTCCATGCCCTCTGCACCCATGCCCACGAAGGTCATGATCATCATGAGCAGGAAGAAGAGTGTAGCCGGGAGGGCGAGGAACCAGAACACCCGCTCGAATGCGGGAAGCAGCGACCAGGCCAAACCCAACTGGCTGGACGGCATGCGCAGGAGGCGGTAGTCACCAGTCCCCAGTGTGCCCAGCACTTCCTCGAGGCTACCCACAGTCCTGCTGGAGAACCCATACGTGAGAGCTTCCGAGGCACTCATGGTCAGCAGCTGCCCCGTCCCCACCACGGTTGTCCTGCCCGCAACCGCCTGCGAATCGAGATCCAATTCGGCCACCTGGGCCGAGTCGACAAACCGTACCCCATCGACGGACTCGATCCGGTAGACAGCCGCACCCTTGGTCACCATGGCCTCGGCCAATCGCGACGGGTAGCCGTTGGCCTCCGCCAACGTACGCATCTTGGCGCGCAGCGGCGACTGCACTTTCTCGCCCACCGTCTTCGGCCCACCAAGGGTCATCACGATCGGTTCGCAGTCGCCCAGGGTGGCACCCTCGTTCATGTAGATCTCCTGGCACGCCAGGGCAATCAGCGCGGCGGCCGAGATCGCCTTCGTCTTGACATACGCAATAGTCCGCGCCGGGCGCACGTTCAACACCGTGTCGACGATGTCGAGTGCTGCACCGACCTGACCGCCATAGGAGTCGATCTCGAGCACGAATACCACGTCGCGATACTCATGCCCCTTGCGCAGCGCCTGCTTCACCGACCGCGCCAGCCCCGGGCCGACCTCCCCCGAAACCGGGACCACGATCACGGTCGGCCTGCCGGTCTCCTGCGCCCGCAGCACGCCCGGCCCGGCACACAGCACCACCGCCAGCAGCGTCAGCACCATTCTGTTCATCGCGCCTCCCCGCGGTTGTCCGCTCATCCGCCAAACAATCTACCATTGGCCGCAGTCATCCGGCCAGTTGCGGAATCCGGAAGCGACCGGGCCCCGCGCCTGTCCGAAGCACCAAGTCGAGGTATATTACCGGTAAGCCGGCAACTGTTCTTGCTGCCGAAAGGGGGGCGTGCCCATGCTGCAGTCAGGTCTATCGCGTGTCCCGGACAGTCAGCGTACGCTCTGGCGACCGGGCGTATTCTGGCAGCCTGTGGGCTCCGTCGACGACGAGATAGTGGTGATGCGCGAGCCGCCCGACAGCACAGCAGGCAGCACTGTTGCGGCGTTCGTCGTGCGCCGACAACTCGCCGCGGCGTGGTGGAGCCGCATGGACGGCGGCGCGGACCACACCGACAAGCACCTTGTGGAGTCAGCCGCGGAAGCGTGCAGCATCCCGCGCAGCACGGCGCAGGAGTTGTTCGATCGGTTCGCCGGTGTGCTGGTCGACAGGGGCCTGGTTGAACGGGGAGCGACCGCTCATGCGCAGGCTGCACCGCACACCCGCGAGTACGCGTTCCCCTCCGCCGCCGATGAGGCGCTTCTCGAGCCGCTCGACCTCGGCGCCATGGTCGACAAGGACCTTGTGGCGCTGGGGACCTTTGTCGGAGGCACCAGCAACGTCTCGACACTCAACCCGTGCACGGGTCAGTCTGGCGGAATCCAGAACGCGCAGACCAGCGGCACCTGTATCCCCGGCCCCAATTTCGGCTTCTTCAACTTCGGATGGTACGGCCGGCCCTGCTGAACGGCCCATGAACACCAGTCCCGCGTTCGAACTCCTCTGTGGCGCTCCAGGCGGGCTCGAGGGCACAATTGCGCTCAGGCCCGCAACGCGGCAGGCGTTTCTGCTCTCTCCGGAGGCGGCCGACACGATCCGGCGAAACACGGGGACACTCCCCTCTTCTGAAACTGCAGTCCTTGACGAAGTGGAACGTCTGCGCCAGTATGGGTTCTGGTACGAACCCGGCGCCGCTGCCCGGTCGCGCGACCAGCGCGCCTTCACCCTCGGGCTCAACCTGGTGCACGGCTGCAATCTCGCATGCACGTACTGCAACGTGCACCGGGGCGCCTACGACGGGTGCGGGGGAACGATGAAGCGCGAGGTCGTGGACGCTTCGCTGGACCTGCTGAGACAGGAGTGCGCGCGCCGCGACGTGCCTGCCATGCTGATTCTGTTCGGGGGTGAGCCGACCCTCAACTGGCCGATGGTCGAGTACGCGGCAGCGGCATTTCGCGAGCAGTTCAGGCGGCCCGCCGACGAAATCTGGATTGTCACCAACGGCACGCTGGTTGACGAAGCCAGGGCGAAGGCCCTGGCGCAGCACAACGTGCTGGTGGTACTCTCGCTTGACGGTGACCGGGATGCGCACGACCGGCACCGCCGGTTCGTGTCCGGGGAAGGGTCATTCGAGCACGTTCGCAGGTCCATCGGCCTTCTTGAAGCGCACGCGGTACGCTACACCGTGCGCGGCACCTGGGTGCCGGCTGACAGCGACCGGGTGAAGCAGTTGACGGCGATGAGGCAGCTCGCCCCGCATGCACTTCAGGCAACACTTGCGCTGGATTTCAACGCGGACGCGGCCGGCCATGAGCGGTTTCTGTCGACGGTGCACGAGGAGTGGCGCGCATTCGAGGAGCGGTGCTACGCTCCTCCTTCCCCGTCGACCTCCGCCGTACTTGTCGACCTGGTTCTCCGTGGCGACTGGGCGCCCTCGATGACGTGCCCGGCAGGGACAGCTGGGTACTGCGTGGTTCCTGACGGGACGCTGTACGCGTGCCAGGTGGCGGCGGCACACGGGCGAGACCCGCTCGGGTCGGTGCTGGCCGCGGAGCCGCCTTCAGGAAGCGACTGGATGCAGGCTGAGGCGGGTGATGCCT